>CAZZBU010000080.1:0-17523 GCA_964652315.1 uncultured Bacteroidales bacterium | reverse complement strand
AATCCCTGGGCAACCGGATTGTCACTGCGGACTTCAAGGGTAATTTTGGCACAATCCATCTTCCTGGCTTCATCAACAATGGCATCCATGATTTTTTTTCCAACACCCAATCCCCTGTATTCATCAAGGACGATGACATCGTGAATGTTGATGAATTGTTTGACTGCAAAGGTGCCAAAATTTACAAAACAATTGCTCATTCCGGCATATTCGCCATTTACAGTTGCCAGAAATGTTATGGCTGTCGGATGTTCTGACAGGCCTTTTAATAATAATTGCTGCTCCTTTTCGTTATGTGGTGTACTGCCGCCCATTTTATCAGCAATATAGGCATTCATCAACCGTGGAATGGCTTTGGTATGTTCAGGATTGTTAAAATTACAAATAAATACATTTATTTCTGCCATGTTTGAAAAATGTTAAAACTTAATCCACAAAGGTGCAAAAAAACTTTTCGTTTTGAAAAGCGTAGTATTTTCATTAAATTTTACAAGAGATTTTATGCATGAATCAATATTATGAAATACTTGGTTTAAATCAGGATGCCGGGATTGATGACATCAAAAAAGCTTACCGGAAAAAGGCAAAGGCTTTACATCCGGATATCAATAAATCGGAGAATGCTTCCGAAAGTTTTATATTGGTGAACGAGGCTTATGAGATGTTGTTGGAATATAAACAATGGCCGTTGGATAAAATTGCCCGGTACTGGCAGCAAACGGAAACATTGCGGAAGCAGGAAGCCAGAAAACGAGCAGCACATTATGCCCGAAAAAGCTATTATGAATTTAAAAAATCGAAAACCTATCAGTCTGCCAACTATGTATTTTATTTCTTTGATATGCTGTTTTTCTTCACTGGCATATTGATCATGATTGTCCCCATCATTTTCGCTGATTTCTCAGAATTAGAACCTGAACCTGCTATTTCCATGGGGATATTGATAGTTATGTCCTTTATTTTTGGATTTCTGCTGGCCCTTGCATCATTAAAATCTGTTTTAGACAGGTTCAGATTTAAGAAAAAGTAGAAAGTGAACCAGGCAGCCTTACTCTCTATAAGGCAGGATAAAATGAAATTCAGAGCCTACTCCAGGCTCAGATTCTACCCATATTTTTCCTCCCTGCATTTCAATGATTGATTTACAGATGGATAAACCAATTCCAGTACCTCCGTAAACTCTGGAGTTTTCTGGTTCTACCTGCCGGAAGCGGTTAAAAATTACCTTCTGGCTTTCAGGTTTAATTCCGATACCTGTGTCTTTCACATAGAAATGTAGCATGTTATTGTCTTCAGGCAGGTATCCAAAAGAAACTATACCCCGATCAGTAAACTTAAGGGCATTTGTAATGAGGTTATTCAATACCTGCCATAGCCTGTTCTCATCTATATACACAGTGCTTTTTTCATTATCCCAGTAAAGTTCCAGGTTTAATTCAATTCCCGAAAGTCGTTCTGCTTTCATGTATCCCAGAAAAAATTCTTTTACTTCACGCAAGTATTCATTTAGTTTTACATTCTTACGGTTAAAGCTCAATTCATCTGATTCAATCTTCGCAATATCGATGATATCATTAATAAGATTCATCAGTATAGTGCCCTGTTTTTTAATGATGTCAAGGTATTGTTCTTGCTTTTCAGGAGCAGCATTCTTTAAGCGGATCAAATCAGTGAATCCCAGAATGGCGTTCATTGGCGTACGTATATCATGGGATACATTGGAAAGAAAAGCAGTTTTTAATCGGTCAGATTCTTCAGCCTTCTTCTTGAGGTAATGCATGGTGTCCCTTTCCTTTTTAAGTTTGTTTTTGGTTTTTTGTTCTTTTTTGATGCTTTTATTCAGGCTGTTTAATAAACTACCCAGGGTAACTGCTGTAAAACTGCTTAAACCAATAAAGTTGGCGCTAACGGCTATCCAGCCTTCCAAATCGAAATCTCTGAATAAAAAGTCCGAAAACCAGTTACAGTAGATGGCTATTCCAAGAAGAATGACAGAAAACAGATTGGCCACGCTGGAAATAACTGCACTCTTTAACCCCAGGAGGATACCTCCGAGTATTGGGAAACTGAATAACCAGATGAACCCTGCACCATAAGGGCCGATAATAATGATTAAACCAATGCCCAAAAAATAAAAAACAACAAGAACTCCATTTACCCGCCAGCGGAAAGGAATGCTACGAACGGTACATAAAATAAGCAACAGGATGTATACAGTGATATCAATTATGGCAACCGAGGTGAGGTTGTTTTTAAATGATGCGTAAAGACTGGGGATTAGTACCAAAAGTCCAATATATACAATCGCGGCTGAAAGGCCGTGCATGATGAGTTCCTGGTTGTACCTTATGCCATCTTTTTTTGTTGCATAAACAGGTACTGCAATTTTTCCCGGAACACTAAATACCTTTTTTAAGGAGGTACTGATTCTCATTAATTTTTATACGGATATTTACATATAAAGATATACTTATTTTATAAATTACGAAAGCCGGATGCTAATCCGGCTTATTGTGAATTAAATATGTTGAAAATTCTTTTAGTAGAGCTGACTTCCAAATCTCTCGAAAGTAGCTTTCTCCAGCATTTCCCGGTCATCCGGGTGGGCAATTTTTGTAAGTTCAACTGCCCTTTGTTTGAGGGTTTTTCCATACAGGTAAGCAGCACCATATTCCGTGACGATATAATGTACATTAGCCCTGGTTGAAACTACACCTGCACCTAATTTAAGTGTGGGGGCAATTTTGCTTATGCCTTTTTTAGTTCTTGAAGTAATGGCAATAATGGGTTTCCCACCTTCTGAATAGGATGCCCCGCGGATAAAATCGATTTGTCCGCCAACTCCGGAGAAGTGTTTGGTGCCAATGGAATCAGCACAAACCTGACCGGTAAGATCAATTTCAATGGCGCTGTTTATGGCAGTGACCTTTGGATTTCGGCGAATGTTAGCCACATCATTTACGTAAGCTACATCCATCATGGACACACACGGGTTATCATCCAGAAAATCATAGAGTTTTTTTGTGCCCATCACAAAAGCAGCCACAATTTTGTGTGGATCCAATACCTTTTCCTCGTTGGTAACCACGCCGCTTTCTATTAATGGGAGCAGGCCATCTGAGAACATTTCGGTATGGACACCCAGCCGTTTATGACTGGTAAGTGATGCAAGTACCGCATTTGGAATGGCGCCAATACCCATTTGCAGGGTGGCACCGTCTTCAACCAGTTCGGCAATATTCCGTCCGATTTGCATTTCAGCTGCATCCGGTTCAGGAAATGTTGCTTCAATAATGGGGGAATCATGTTCAACAAAATAATCCAGATTACTGATGGGGATTAATGCATCGCCCAGGGCGCGTGGCATGTTTTTGTTAACCTGGGCAATTACTATGTTGGCTGATTGTACTGCTGCAAGTGTAGCATCAACAGAACCACCCAGGGAACAATATCCGTGTTTGTCAGGGACAGAAACCTGTACAAGGGCAACATCAATCGGAACGATGTTCTTACGTATTAATCGTGGAACCTCACTTAAAAAAACCGGGATATAATCTGCCCTACCAGCCTGAGTAGCTTCACGGGCATTATGGCCTACAAAAAAAGAATGCAGTTCAAAGCTTTCTTTATATTCGGGCCGTGTGTAAGGAGCACCGCCTTCAGTATGCAGGTGAACAACCTCACATCTGTGCAATTCATCAGCCCGCCCAACCATGGCATTGATTAAATGATGCGGGGCACAGGCAACACTATGAATGAATATCCTGTCGCCCGACTTAATGACTTTTACGGCCTCTTCAGCAGTTACTGGTGTGTACATTATTATTTAATTTAATTACTAATTCTTTACCATAACAAATTCATTCGTCAAAGTATCCAATTAGCCAGTCTAGTAATGTTAATGCAGTGTCAGGAGGGCAATAGTCTTGTATGAAGCTTTAGAATTTCAGGTTATTCTTTCAAATCACCCAAAAACGGACCCAATAAAGTAATTTTGCTGCGAAAATGCAGAAGTTTTTTAGAATAGCCAAATTCTGGTCATACTTTTTAAAATGTTGGACAGCAGTTATTCATTTTTCTTAATGAAATTTTTATTTTTTCGTTTTTTCCGTTTCTTTTTTGATTTTGATTTTAAATTGTCAAAACGTGTAATATCCTCGTCATGATGCTGGGTAATAAATGCATTTGTTTCATCGGCAATTTTTTTTGAGACCAGATTTTCAACTTTTAATCCTTTTTTGTTGAGCTGGATAATCTCCTTCACCCTCTCAAGAGATACCGGTGTCAGGTTTACGGGCTTGTCTTTTTCAAAACTATACCAAACCTCTTTTTTCAACAGGTCGGTTTTGTGATGGTAGGCAATGCCTTTTGTTGTTTCCAGCATCAGCAATTCTTTTGGAAATTCCTCTCGTGCATCAAGGTAAGTTTCAAGCTCATACATCAAACAGCATTTGAGCTTGCCACATTGTCCCGCCAGTTTCTGAGCATTAACCGGGAGTTCCTGATAACGAACGGCTTCGGTAGTTACCGATGAGAAATTGGTCCTCCAGGTTGAACAGCATAATTCTCTTCCGCATGAACCAATACCGCCAATCATACCGGCTTCCTGCCTTGAACCGATTTGTTTCATTTCCACCCTGATGGAAAATTCACGGGCAAGTTTCTTTATCAATTCCCTGAAATCAACCCGTCCGTCAGCAATGTAATAGAAAATTGCCTTGGTATTATCACCCTGATATTCTACGTCACCAATTTTCATTTCAAGATTTAGCGAGGCAGCTATCTGTCGTGCCTTAACCATGGTAGGATACTCGCGGTGCTTTGCTTCTTTCCATTTATCAATGTCGCTTTGACGCGCCAGACGGTATATTTTTTTGAACTTATAACGGGCAGGATTCATGTTTTTTTTCTTCATCTGGCTGCCTGCCAGTTGCCCGGTAAGGTTTACAATCCCAATGTCGTGTCCGGGCGAGGCTTCTACGGCAACCTGCATGCCTTTTTTAAGCGGAATCCTCCCATCATTTAAAAAATATTCTTTCCGCGTATTTTTAAATCTGATTTCCACAATGTCGGAAGCGTTAACTCCTGTTGGTAAATCCTCCAACCAATCAAAAGTATCCAGCTTTCCGCATCCTAGCTGGTTAATATCTATATCGTTATATTGTGATTTTATTCCACATCCGTTGCAGCTCATAATTTATATTTAGTTTAAATAAACAAAAGTAACGAAAATTAGCTACGAATCAACCGGACTATTTTTATTATCAAATCCAGAAACACAAGTTTTCCATACGCATTGCGTTCGATATCGGCTTGTGCTTTTGATAATTCGTTACTTATTTCCTCGGCATTGCCAAGGTTAATATAGGGATGGAACCGTTCAGAAAAAGATGATTCATATTCTGCTAGCCTCACTGTTTCGGAGGCGTTCATGTTCATAACGAAATTCTCACGTACCATCCTCAAGGCATAATCAAAAAATTCTTTTTGTTTTTCACGTCCAAGGGCTGCCATCTCTTCAACCCACCGGTACACTTCATCCCAATCTCTTTTGTAGCTGCTTCGCATGAGTTTAGTAAACCTTGTAAAATACATTTGCTCGTCTTCGCTTGTCTGAAGATAGTGCCTGGCCTCCAGATAATTGCCGCGGGCCAGCCTGATAATGTTTTCAAGTTTATCTGTTGTTATTCCCGGTGACTCCTGTTGAATGGCGGCTTCAATAGCTGTATCGTTGAGTGGAGATAATTTAACTAACTGTGTTCGTGAAAGTATTGTGGGCAATATGCTGCTGGTATCTTCTGCTACAAGCAAAAATAATGTTTTGCTGGGTGGCTCTTCAATAATTTTCAGCAGCTTGTTTGCTGTATACAAATTCATTTTATCCGGTTGCCAGATGATCATCACTTTAAATTCAGCTTCGTAGCTTTTCATGCTGAGTTTTCGGATGATTTCCTGGGACTCCCTTTCACCAATCAACCCTTGTTTGTTTTCCAAATCAATGGAGGCATACCACTGGGATGGTGTGAAATAGGGATTGGCAGTAATTTTATCCCGCCAGGCATCCATAAAATCGTCGCTGACAGGTTTTTTTATGGATGAAGATGCCACCGGGAAAACAAAATGCAAATCCGGATGTATGTATTTTGCGTATTTCCGGCATGAAGGACATTCCCCACATGAATCATCAATTTGCCTGTTTGTACAATTTATATATTGCGCATAAGCCAAAGCGATTGGCAAACTACCGTATCCGTTCGGGCCAAAGAACAATTGTGCATGGCTTACCCGGTTTTCATTTACCGTTCGGATAAGCTTTTTTTTCAATTCATCCTGACCAATAACTTCTGAGAAACGCATACATGTGGCGCTTTATTATTTTACCTTCGATAATGGAACCGCAAAGGTAAATAAAAATACTTTTTATACCTTTGCCAATTATTATTAATCATTCAAACTGGAAATTAAATGCAAACAATTGAGAAGTATAATTTTTCAGGAAAGAAAGCCATTGTGAGGGTGGATTTTAATGTGCCACTCAACAAAGAAACGCTTGAAGTAACTGACGATACACGAATTCGTGGTGCACTCCCTACCATTAAAAAAATTATTGCTGACGGTGGTTCAGCCGTATTAATGTCACACCTCGGCCGTCCGAAAGAAGGGCCCGAAGATAAGTTCAGCCTCCGTCATGTTATAAAAACTTTATCAAAACATCTTGGGCAGGATGTTAAGTTTGTAGATGATTGCATTAGCAATGAAGCCATTGAGATGAAAAAAGCCCTTAAACCCGGCGAGGTACTTGTGCTTGAAAACCTCCGCTTTTATAAGCAGGAGAATAAGGATAAAGAAGGCATGAAAGACTTTGCCAAAAAACTTGCCGAAGGTGCTGATGTATATGTGAATGATGCGTTTGGAACAGCGCACAGGGCACATGCTTCAACAGCGATTATTGCTGATTTCTTTGATGAGAATGATAAAATGTTTGGATACCTGATTAATAATGAACTGGAAGCTATGGATAAGGTCCTTGGTTCATCAGAAAAGCCTTTTACTGCCATTATGGGTGGAGCCAAGGTATCCGACAAAATACAGGTAATTGAAAACCTGCTGGACAAAATTGATAACCTCATCATTGGCGGCGGTATGACATATACCTTCATTAAAGCTCAGGGCGGTAACATTGGCAATTCTATTTGTGAAGATGATAAACTGGATATGGCCCGGGCTATTATTGAAAAAGCAAAAGCCAACAATGTGAATGTATACCTCCCATCCGATGCAGTAAATGGTGATAAATTTGATGCCAATGCAAATACCAATATAACTAAGACCGATGAAACTCCGGATGGCTGGATGGGCCTTGATATCGGACCGGAGACCATTAAAACATATCAGGATGTAATCCTAAATTCCAAAACTGTACTTTGGAATGGCCCCATGGGCGTTTTTGAGATGGAAAAATTTGCTGCCGGTACTTCTGCTGTTGCCAAGGCACTTGCCGAAGCTACCAGTAAGGGTGCTTTCACATTAATTGGCGGTGGTGATTCAGTCGCAGCCATCAATAAAAACAAACTGGCAGACAATGTATCTTATGTGTCTACCGGAGGTGGTGCTATGCTGGAATACATTGAAGGTAAAAACCTTCCGGGCATTGCTGCCATCAGAGGATAAGTCAGTATCTTTATTTAAAAGTTTTAATACAGGGCCTGTTTGTAGCAATGCAAACAGGCTTTTTAATTTTCAACGGATAGACCATGAGGGTTTCACAAATTAATCATTACCTTTGCCATGACAAAAGTCATGTTTTCCAACGAAAGATAAATACAGTTTTATGCAAAAACCATTAAAAATCGGAATTATTGGAGGAGGTAATTTGGGGAGTGCCATTGCTGAAGGGCTTGCTGCATCCGATGTATTGCCCTCAGAGAATATAACCATCAGCCGGCGGAGAATGCACCTTCTTGAATATTTAAAAAAGGAAGATATCAGAATAACTGATAATAACAAGGTGGTTGTTGAAAATAACAGCATTATTATCATCGCCGTAAAACCGCATCAGTTGATGGAGATTTTGCGGGAAATATCAACGACCCTTGATCCAAACAAGCATCTGGTGATATCTGCAGTAACAGGGGTAAGCATTAAAGAAATACGTGCCATTATACCCAAAGTGCCCGTATTCAGGGCCATGCCTAATACGGCCATTGCCCTTCGCGAATCAATGACTTGTATTGCTGGTGATGAAACCCGGAAGGAATCTTTCGGGCTCATTAAGGAAATATTTTCCAGGCTTGGTGAGGTTGTTGTTATAAATGAAGAATTAATGGGCGCAGCAACGGTCACAGGAGCATGTGGCATTGCTTTTGCCCTGCGTTTTATGCGGGCCATGTCGCAGGGAGGTATCGAAATAGGTTTTGGGTCCGAATTATCGCAGTTTATCACAGCTCAAACCATAAAAGGTGCATCAAAGCTTATCCTGGAAAGTGGCAACCATCCTGAAAGGGAAATTGATAAGGTTACTACCCCACAGGGAATCACCATTTCAGGATTAAACGAGATGGAGCATCAGGGATTTAGTTCTTCTGTAATTAAAGGACTTATTACTTCTCATTGTAAACTCGAACGGCTTGCCGAGCAAAAAAAGAACGGAAAGAAGTAAACAATAAGCTGGTTCAACGGTTTTTTCGAAAACCTTAATTTAATGATTCATACCTTTGAATCCTAAATTCATAATTTTTTTTATCATGGAAGATGACAGGTTTACGGAATATTTATACAGTCAATATAAGAGTTTCAGGAAGGAAGTGCCTTCCATGCTTAAAGCTCATAAATTTATTGATGATCTGATTAACTTTTTATTTCCGATAAAGGCTGACAAGGAATGTGTCATTCCACAAATAAAACTCAACCTGCTTCAACTGCAAATTGATTTTAAGGCTCTTATTAAGCCTTTAACCAGCGTTTTGGAGGAGTCTCCTGATGTCCTGACTGAAAAGTTTTTTTCTAAAATTCCGAACATCTACAGAAACCTGATCAAAGATGTGGATTCCTTTCTGAAATTTGATCCGGCAGCAAAATCCATGGAAGGAATTATCCTTTATTATCCCGGGTTCTATAGCATTGCTGTTTATCGTCTGGCTCATGAATTGTATCAACTCAAAATTCCATTTCTAGCCAGGATGATATCCGAATATGCTCATAGTAAGACCGGTATCGACATACATCCCGGAGCAACCATTGGCGAAACATTTTTCATTGATCACGGAACCGGGGTTGTCATAGGTGAAACAAGTGTTATTGGAAATAATGTCAAGATATATCAGGGGGTTACCCTCGGCGCTATTTGTGTCGAAAAAAATATGGCCAATACGAAACGTCACCCGACAATAGAAGACAATGTTATCATTTATTCCGGAAGTTCTATTCTGGGAGGAGACACCGTAGTGGGCCACAATACCATCATTGGAGGTAATGTTTGGTTGACCAAATCAGTAGCTCCGTATTCCATGGTATACCATGAAAGCAAAACCGTGATCAGGGACAAAAGCTATAAACAACCCATTGAATTTATTATATAACCAAAAACTGAATATAATATGAAGGCAAATAACATTTTAGGGACCATTGGCAACACACCACATATCCGTTTAAAAAACCTTTTTCCAAAACATGAAGTCTGGATTAAGCTGGAACGTGCCAACCCTGGTGGCAGCATCAAAGACAGGATAGCACTTTCAATGATCGAAGATGCTGAAAAAAAAGGCTTGCTTAAGGAAGGATCCGTAATAGTAGAACCCACTTCAGGAAATACGGGAATCGGACTTGCTATGGTTGCAGCGGTGAAGAAGTATAAGCTCATACTGGTGATGCCCGAATCCATGTCGCTTGAGCGCCGCCGCTTGATGGCAGCCTATGGTGCTACATTCGAACTCACACCCAAAGAAGGCGGAATGAAAGCGGCCATTGCCAAGGCACAGGAAATTGTTGAAAACGATTCGAACGCCTGGATGCCCTCGCAGTTTACAAATCCGGCTAACATTAATATTCATAAAACAGCTACAGCAAATGAAATTTTACAAGATTTTCCCGAAGGGTTTGATTATCTGATTACAGGTGTTGGTACTGGGGGCCATATTACTGGCGTAGCTGAGGTTTTAAAGGAAAAATTCCCGGATTTGAAAACATTAGCAGTTGAACCAGCTAAATCACCTGTTATTAGCGGCGGCGAACCTGGACCTCATCCCATTCAGGGTATAGGCGCAGGTTTTATCCCCGAAAACATGCATGTTGAAGTGCTTAATGGAACCATACAGGTTGAGAAAGAAGAAGCGTTTGAATATGCTCAAAAAGCTGCTAAAGAAGAAGGGCTTTTTGGTGGCATCTCATCCGGAGCAACCCTCGCAGCCATTGCCAAAAAGGTGAAAGAACTTCCCGAAGGGACGAAAATTATTGGTTTCAATTATGATACCGGTGAGCGGTACTTATCAATTGAAGGGCTTTACTGATTAAGCATTCATTTAAGGAATAGTTAAACCCATTGTACCTTGTTTGGTATGAATGGGTTTTTTATTTGTAGGAACCACCCACTCCCAAAAACAACCGGTTCACTCCATTTTGATTTCTGAAGTGTTCATCCTGCTCCATTTTTGTCGCAGAATTTTAATTCATTCAGCATCATGAGAACCTTAATCATTACAATTGTTTTACTATTTACAGGTGTCTTAATGCAGGCACAAAACAGTTATTTAGAAGAATACATCAACCAGGGTCTTGCCAACAATCTGGCGCTGCAGCAAAACAGGTTATCACTGTGTCGGGCAGAACATGCGTTGAAAGAGGCCAAAGGCATGTTTTTGCCCGAGGCCACCCTCGAAAGCCGCTTTTCAATGGCTACTGGAGGCAGGGTTATTGAATTTCCGGTTGGTGATTTGCTTAACCCCGTATACACTACCCTGAACCAATTACTTGAGCAACAGGGAGAAGCTGCCGGGTTCCCAACCATTGAAAATGAGGAGATAAAGTTTTTGCGGAACCAGGAATATGATGCCGGAATATCTGTGGTTCAACCAATTTATTCGCGCTCCTTAACATTCAACAAACGAATTGCCAAGGAGCAACTGAGCATGACCGAAACAGAGCTTAAGCTGTTTGAACGTGATTTGGTTTTTCAAATTAAAGAAGCCTATTATCGCTACCTAAAAACAGAGCAGCTTATCGCACTTGTCGAACGGACCAAAGCCCTGGTGTATGAAAACCTCCGGGTAACCACCCGAATGTTTGAAAATAATATGATTACCCGGGACGCTGTACTACGGGCAAAATCAGAAGTTAGTAGGGTGGAACTATTGGAAAGCACCTTCCTGAAAAACCGGAAAATAGCCCAAAGTTATTTTAACTTCCTGATTAACCGCGATATGGATATTGAGATACGGCAGGATTCAGCCGGAGTATCATGGCCCGAAATGCCAGAATCCGGATTGACTGCTGAGGCATTGAACAACCGTGAGGAACTGGCACTCCTAAAGGCTCAGGCCCGCATTTATGATTACATGGCCGGGTTAAACTCGTCAGAAATGATGCCTCAGGTTGCTCTTGCCATTGATGCAGGGCTGCAAGGAGAAGAGTTTAATTCTTTCAGGGAAAATGACTATGCCGTAGGTTCTGTGGTGATGAGCTGGACATTATTCAAGGGGAATGTCAACCGCAATAAACGGCAACAAGTCCTGATTGAAAAACAGAGAAGTCAGATTCAATACCAGGAAACCACACACAAAATTGCACTTGAAGTGCGGCAGGATTTTTTATCCATACAAGAACAAAAGCATAACCTTGAACTGGCCCGGGCCAGGAATTCAGAAGCTGCAGAGGGATATCGAATCATTCAAAAACGATATGCACAAAGAGAAGCACCATTAATTGAGCTTCTTGATGCCCGCAATAACATGGTTGAATCGGAATCTGAACTTATTAATACGGAATATAATCTCTATATCAGCATAGCCCGGCTTGAAAAAAGCAGCACCCTTGGTTTAATCCCGTAAATACAAATTCACACCAAAATAATGCAGGCTCATGCATTTTTAATAAAAATGGAGGATAAGGGATATTCATCTTTGCATCGAAATTTAACCTTAAATAATTAAATAATGCATCATGAAAAATTCAGAAAATACATATCAAATACAGATTACTATGAGGTACCAGGTTCTTAAAATGGCCCTTTTAATATGCACAGGTTTAATGTTTACCCTTGTTTTTCAAAGTTGTACCCCTTCGATGGCTACCGATTCAAATGAAAAGGAAACCGACAAAATTCCGGTTCATGTAGCTGAGATAATCCGGGAGGAAATTGCCATTCCGGTCCGGATTTCAGGCAGCATTAGTCCCAGCAAAGAAAGCAGGCTAAGTTTCAAAACAGGTGGCATCATCAGGGAAATCAGGGTGAATGAAGGAGATAAAGTAAAAAAAGGTGCCTTGCTTGCACAGTTGGATTTAAAAGAGATTAATCAACAGGTACTCCAGGCAGAAGTTGCCTATCAGAAAGCCTACCGTGATTTTAACCGAACCAGTAATTTGTACAGGGATACTGTTGCCACACTTCAGCAGCTTCAGAATGCAAAATCAGCATTGGAAGTAGCCCAGGCCAATGTAAACATTGCGAATTACAATCTCCGGCATTCTTCCATATACGCTCCTGCGGACGGCATTATTCTGAAAAAATTTATGGAAGAAAATGAAATAACAGGTACAGGTACCCCGGTTTTTTATTTTGCGCCTTCGGATGATAACTGGCGAATGGTTGTTGGTGTTACCGATAAAAATATTGTGAACCTTACCTTAGACAATAGGGCAACCATTTTTACGGATGCCTATCCCAACCACGCTTTGAGGGCAGAGGTGTCAAAAATTGCCAATGCACCTGAAATAAATACCGGTTTGTATGAGGTGGAGTTGAGTGTTGATGCCAATGATTTGAAGCTGAAGCCGGGGTTTTTCGCACGAGGCGACATCATGCCGTCAGAGAAGGTGGCCTGTAGCAAATTTCCGGTGGATGCTGTCAATGAAGGAATTGGCCGGAAAGTAAGCTTTTTTCTCTACGATGATAAATTGAACCTGGCAATCAGGGCCGAGGGTGAGGTAATATTTTTAGATGAGGATTATGTGTATGTGAATGCCATCAATCATGATACCATAAGTAGAGTTATTACCAGGGCGCCTGCAGTATTGAAACATTTGGATGCAGTGAAAGAAGCCCTTCCCTCAACGAACTTTCAAGCCCTTAATACCCAAAATTAATATTTTTCAAAAGAACCGGTTATGAAGATCCCTCTGCTAGCAATAAAAAACTATCAGTTTACTATCGTAGTATTTTCAATTGTCGTATTGTTTGGTTTGGCATCATACCTTACCATGCCCAAGTATGAAGATCCTTATACAGATTATAATACAACCACCATTATGGTTATCAATCCGGGCTCCAATCCCGAAGACATGGAAACACTGATAGTAGATCCCATTGAAGAAGCTGTCAATGAATTGGAAGGCATAAATAATATTACCACCACCATTCAGGATGGGGTCGTGTTTTCATTTGTTGAATATAAGCAAACAGATGATCCGGATAAAAAACACCAGGAAATCATTCAGAAAGTGAATGAGGTGCGCAACGACCTTCCCTCTACTATTGTTGATTTGGAAATTACACAGCCTACCGTACTTAATGTGGCAATATATCAGTTGGCATTTTTATCCAAAGGAGCTACACCCCGGGAAATGAAAAATGCAGCAGAGAACCTGAAAGACGAGATTGAAAAAATCCATGGCGTTCGAAAAGTAGATTTGCATGCCGATCAGGAGCTGGAAGTTCAGATTAAGTGTGATCTGGAGCGATTATCCTCCCATAACGTTACCCTTGAGCGCATAATCGGGATATTACAGTCCGAGAACCTGAGTATTCCCGGCGGCAGCATCGATTTGGGGAATAAGGAATTTAATGTACAAACTACAGGGTTATATAAAAGCCTGAATGATATCAAAAACACTGTAGTTCACGCTGGCCAAAACGGAATTGTGCTGTTAAGTGATTTGGCCGATGTTTCATTTGATTATAAAAAACCCGGGGTGTTGTCTACTTTTAATGGTGATCCGGCTTTATGGTTGACTGTGGAACAAAAAAAAGGCGTAAATATCTACACGCTTTCCAAATCCATTGATAAATCCATAGCAAAATTCAAAAACACCCTGCCCGGAGATATTCAGGTACAAACAGTAATGCGGCAGGCTGACGGAGTAAAGACCAGGGTAAACGGATTTTTCTGGAATTTTATTCAGGGGATTATTTTAGTGGGTGCCATTATTCTTTTTTCTCTGGGTTTTCGTTCAGCCATTATTGTCATGATAGCCATTCCGGTATCGGTATTTGCAGGGATTGGCCTAATTGACGTCTCAGGCTATGGCATTCAGCAAATGTCCATTGCAGGGTTAATAATTTCACTGGGTATGCTGGTCGATAATAGCATCGCAATTGTTGAGAATATCCACCGATACATTAACAAGGAATTAAAACCTCTGGAGGCTGCCATTAAAGGCTCTTCGGAGATTGGAGTGGCATTGGTTAGTTCCACCTTAACTACCCTACTGGCTTTTGCCCCCATGTTATTAATGTTCAACGATGTTGGCCGGTTTATCCGTAGCATGATTCTTATCGTAATTTATACCCTTACAGCTTCGCTGGTGGTTGCATTGTGTTTGAGCCCCTTTATAGCAAGCCGTGTCTTGAAGAAAAATGAGGAAAGGAATGAGAATACCCGGTTAAGCCGGTTTATTGACAAAGTTTATGGGCGCTGGTTGACGGGGGCGCTTAACAGGCCGAGACTTATCGTATCTGCATCTGCAATAATCTTTTTTGGTTCGATTTCTTTAATGCCTTTAATAGGGGTAAGCTTTTTTCCGAAAGCCGAGAAAAGTCAATTGATGATTAATGTAGAGGGCACGCAGGGTACAAATATTATTAACACACAAAATGCAATACGGTATGTAGAACAGGTATTGACAAATTTCCCCGAGGTAAAGAAAGTAGCTTCTACGGCCGGTGAGGGCAACCCGCAGGTATATTACAACATGCTGCAACCCAGTCCTGCATCTAACCGGGGACAGGTATATGTTATGCTTGATGATATTTCTCCTGACCGGCTTGGGGTTATCGTCACTGAATTACGGCAAATGTTTAAATCCTACCCCGTTGCAAAAATTGAAGTTAAAGAATTCGTCCAGGGTCCACCCGTTGATGCCCCGGTACAAATTCGTTTGTTTTCTGATGATTTGGACGCACTAAAAAAGGCTGCAGCTGACGTGGAGCATCTTTATCATGAGGTTCCGGGGCTAATAAATATCCAAAACCCATACTCTGTTAATAAGACCGATCTACAGGTAAAAGTGGATAGGGAAAAGGCTGGTCGCTACGGGGTGAGCCTGCTAAATATTGATAAAACGGTCCGTGCTGCAGTAAATGGATTGCAGGTAAGCAATTATCAGGACAAGCTCGGAGAAAAATACGATATTGTTATTCATTCAAAGGAGAACAATACCAGGGATCTTTCATGGATGGATAAACTGTTTATCCCTACAGCCCCCGGCAGTCATGTTAAACTTTCTCAAATCGCTGATTTGGAGCTGACTAATGGTATTCAGCGCATTGATCATTACAATCTTGATCGATACGTTTCTATCCTTGCAGATGTGGACGAATCAATCCAATCCATTGATGCTGCAACCAAAGAGATAGTAGGTAAGCTCGGAAATCATGAGTTCAACGGCAATGTGGAATATAACATTGGGGGAGAGCAGGAAAGCCGTGGTGAGAGCTTTGGCGGGCTGGGTCGGTCTTACCTGATTGCTCTTCTGGGTATTTTTGCTGTATTAGTCCTTCAGTTTGGTTCGTTCCGTCAGCCTCTCATTATCTTTACTGCCATTCCACTCTCTGTTACCGGAAGTTTTTTAACCCTGCTTTTGGCCGGTTATTCCTTTTCATTTATGGCTTTTGTTGGGTTAACAAGTCTGATGGGCATTGTCATTAACAGCAGCATTATTCTTGTGGATTATGCTAATCAGTTAATAAACAAAGGCATGGGGGTAAAAGAAGCTATTCTGGAAGCCTCCAAAACACGTTTTACCCCCATCATGCTTACAACAGTGACCACGGTGGCCGGATTATTGCCCCTTACCCTCTTCGGAGGTAGCATGTGGGCACCTATGGGTTGGGCAATTATTGGAGGATTGTTGTTTTCTACCATGCTTACGCTTGTTTTGGTACCAGTTTTGTATACCATGCTTTCCAAAAACAAAAAGGCAGAAATTATGGCAATGGATATGCAATAAGATTAAAACTTTATCGTCAGATAATATGGTTGAGAACTTATTAAAATTGAGTTAGTCAGCACAAGATAAGTAAGGAATGAAAATTAAAATAAAAAGAATCGTGTCAACAGCAATAATAATTTCAATGTTTTTAATGATTAGTATACCAGCTATGATACAATTAGGTGCCCGTCAGATAGAATCCAGCAGGCAAAAACTCAGGTTATCGCCCAATTATAATGAGGATCAGTTTGTGAATGTTGAGGAAACCCGGGTAATGAACCCAGATTCAAAATCGCTGAAGGTGATGTCCGAATTTATCTCGAAGGGAACAAATCGCAAGCCTGAAAATGTAATTCCAACCCGGGTTTTTAACAGCGCATTGTTTTCACCTGAAAATGAACAAATAATGCTCTCCTGGTTTGGACATTCAACAGTACTTTTCAATGTTGATGGTAAAACTTTTCTTACTGATCCGTTTTTTGGCTACCGGGCTTCACCAGTTTCATTTGCCGGAACAAAAAAATTTAATTATTCAAACGAACATTCTGTTCATGATCTGCCCCCTATTGATGTGGTGTTAATCTCGCACGATCATTATGATCATCTTGATTATAAAACAATTCTTAATCTAAAAGAGAAAGCAGAAAAATTCATCGTTCCGCTTGGTGTGGGTGCTCATTTGCGCCGGTGGAAGGTGCCTGAGGATAAAATTATTGAATTGGATTGGCAACAAAAGGTAACCGTTGACGGTGATATCACCGTAATTTGCACTCCGGCAAGGCATTTTTCAGGTCGTAGATTAAAGCGAAACACTACACTATGGGCTTCTTTTGTGATTCAATCAAAAAACCATTCCGTATATTTTAGTGGAGACTCAGGTTATGGTTCGCATTTTCAGAAGATAGGAGAACAGTACGGGCCATTTGATTTAACACTGCTTGAATGCGGTCAGTACAATGAGAACTGGCCACAGATCCACATGAATCCTGCGGAAACACTTAAAGCGCACCATGATTTACAGGGAAGAATCCTGTTGCCCTTGCATTGGGCAAAATTTAATCTCAGCCTGCATTCCTGGATTGAGCCTGTGGAAACATTGCTTGATGCATCCAACCGGATAGAAAAAAGCATTCTTATCCCCGAAATTGGTGAGGTTGTACGATT
>CAZZBU010000079.1:0-17672 GCA_964652315.1 uncultured Bacteroidales bacterium | reverse complement strand
AGCTTTCAGCTTTGAGCTTTGAGCTTACCTACTCTTCAATCCCCGCCAGCTTCAAAAAGAAAGCATATTCCAACGCTGTTTCCTTAAACTTTCTGAAACGGCCTGAAGCACCTGAGTGGCCTGCTTCCATATTGGTATGGAGCAATAATATGTTATCACCGGTCTTCTTATCCCTGAGTTTGGCTACCCATTTGGCAGGCTCCCAGTATTGGACCTGCGAATCATGCAGCCCGGTGGTGACGAGCATGTTTGGGTATTCCCTGGCTTCCACATTATCGTAAGGTGAGTAGGAAAGGATGTAATCATAATATTCTTTTACATTCGGGTTACCCCATTCGTCATATTCGCTGGTGGTTAGCGGAATGCTTTCATCAAGCATGGTGGTGACCACATCCACAAACGGAACAGCAGCTACCACGCCATGGAAGAGCCCGGGTTCCATATTGATAACAGCACCCATTAAAAGTCCACCTGCGCTACCACCCATAGCAAACATATTCTCCGGGTTGCTGTATTTTTCATTAATCAAATGATATCCGGCATCGATAAAGTCCGTAAAGGTGTTTTTCTTATTAAGCATTTTGCCACCATCGTACCATTCACGTCCATAAATCTGTCCACCCCGGATATGGGCAATGGCAAATACAAAACCACGGTCGAGCAGGCTCAGGCGGGCCGAACTGAAATAGGGGTCGATGGTATGTCCATAAGAACCATATCCATAAAGCAATAAAGGATTTTCACCATTCAGTTCAATGCCTTTTTTGTAAACCAGCGTCACAGGAATGTTTTTCCCATCCCTTGCAGGTGCCATTAACCGTCTGGTTTCGTAATTCTCCTTATTAAAATCACCAATTACTTCCTGCTCCTTAAGCAGGGTTTTTTCTTTGGTTTCCATGTTGTAGTCCAGGATGGAATAAGGGGTTGTCATTGAGCTATATCCGTACCGGAGTGTTTTGCTTTTGAATTCCGGATTGACTGATATTCCGGCTACGTAAGCCTCTTCGCCAAAATTGAGGTAATGCTCACCTTCACCTTCCCATGGCATGATGCGGAGGTGCGTCAGTCCGTCTTTACGTTCGTTCACTACCAAATAGTCTTCAAAAATTTCAATATCCTCAAGGTATACATCTTTCCGGTGGGGTATAATTTCTTTCCAATTCTCTTTACCCGGCCGGGTTACCGGCGTTTCCATCAGTCGGAAATTTTTAGCATCCAGGTTGGTCACAATATAGAACTTATCGCCATAATGAGAAACGCCATATTCCAGCTCCCGTTCGCGGGGTTGGACCAGGGTGAAATTAGCCGTTGGGTTATCTGCTTCCAAAAACCGGTATTCGGTCGACAGCGTACTGTGCGAACCAATCATAATGTATTTATCCGATTTGGTTTTAAACACATGGCAGGCATAAGTTTCATCCCTTTCGTGGTAAACCTCCGTGTCTTTTTCCGAAGATTCTACTATATTATGACGGAATATTTTTTCAGAACGAAGCGTTTCCGGGTTTTTAAGTGTGTAGAACACCGTCTGATTATCATTGGCCCAGGAGCATCCACCAGTGGTATTGTTAATGGTATGTTCAAGTATTTCGCCTGTTTCCAGGTTCTTGAAATAAATGGTATATAAACGGCGGCTTACTGTATCTACACCATAAGCCATCATTTTATTATCGGGACTGATGCTTAGCCCGCCTATTTGAAAATAGTCGTGCCCTTCAGCCATCTCATTTCCATTAAGGAGAATTTCTTCATTGGCTTCGAGGGTTTCCTTTTTGCGGCAATAAATCGGATATTCTTTACCTGTTTCATATCGTGTGTAATAATAATACCCATTGTCTTTATAAGGTACCGATGAATCATCCTGCTTGATCCGTCCTACAATTTCATCATAAAGCTTTTCCTGGAGCTGTTCTGTGTCTTTCATCACCATTTCGGTGTACTTGTTTTCTGCTTCTAGGTATTCAATGACTTCCGGATTTTCACGTTCGTTGAGCCAGTAATACGGATCAATCCGGGTATGATTATGAATGGTGAGTTCTTTGTTTACTTTTTTTGCTATTGGAGCGTCAGGCATATCAGATGTATTATTATTTGTTGAACATTTTGTCAGACTCAGTAAGGTAACACCGGCAAACAAAAAAAGATTTTGGACCTTAATATTTTTCATGACTAACATATTTAATCATGCAAATGTAATATAAGTAGTGAAATAATAATCATCTGTTTTTTCTCCACTGTTGTCTGCCTGTGAATATTCTTTCAACCATTACACGTAAACGTTACTGGTTTTCAAAGATCAAATTATCAGTATAAAATGGTTAGATAAAATGGACGTAAACAGGTATTTTTTTACTTTAATCTGTTTTAACATGATGTGGTTTATTGTAGTTAAAAATCAATATATCAATAATATATAATGTGAATTACAGATAAAAAATTTATCTAACAAAAAAATATCTAATCCAAACTAAGAGACCGTTCACAGGGCCATTTTAACATTTCGTCAATAAGATAGGTTTGATCCAATCCGCAAGCTCAATAAGGCCGTATATGTACTTACTGAATAAAAATGAAGTCAACTGTATTACCTTAATGAATCACTAAACCATGGATTCTTTATTGATTGATGAAAAACGTATGCTCAGACAGAGAATAAGGGAGTTAGAGGAAGAACTTTTCCGACACAATGCTGATCAGGCCCGTGAGATTGAGCGGCTTGACAGTGAATTGCGGAAAACTCAGCACATCCGGAATGGTTTCTATGAAATTTTTCCTGAGGTGATATTCGAATTTGACTCCCGTGGGTATCTTACTTTTGTCAATAAAAAGGCATTTGATATTTTTGAATATAATGAATCAGATCTGAAAAACGGTCTGTCCATCTTATCCTTTATTGCCCCTGAGGATAAGCTTCGGGCCAAAGAGCGGGTATATTCCTTCCTGGCTGGCGAATTGAATGAATACTCCCAGGAATATCAGGTTATAACAAAAAATGGCAGGGTTTTTCCTGCAATGATATTGTATCAGCCAATTAAATATGGAAGCCGGGTTGTTGGTGCGCGCGGTGTACTCATTAATATTACCCGTCAGAAACAAATGGAGGAGGAGCTTAGGCAGGCAAAAGAATTTGCTGAACAAATATATAATGTCACTCCCAGTGCCATTTTTACAGTCGATCAAAAGCGAAGAATTACTTCGTGGAATAAACGCTCTGAGGAAATAACCGGATATTCTGGGAAAGAAGTTCTTGGGAAACCCTGTATTTTTCATCAACTTCATTCCTGCGAAGGCTATTGCCGTTTGCATCATGCCAATGATTCAAAAGGGGTGCAGAACCATGAGTGTAAGATTATTACAAAGAATGGTGATACAAGAATAATATCAAAAAACTCTAACTACCTCTATAGTTCCAAAGGTAAGGTTATTGGGGCCATTGAGAGTTTTGAAGACATTACTGATCAAACACAAACCCTGGAACAACTTCGAAAGGCCAAGGAAAAGGCAGAAAAAGCAGACAATCAAAAATCGGTGTTTTTGGCCAATATGTCGCATGATTTGCGAACCCCTGTGAATGGTATTATCGGATTCATTGAATTATTAAGCGATCCGGAACTGCCGGCTGATCAAAGAGATGAGTTTCTTAGGATAATTAAACAAAGCAGCAGTCAGCTACTTAATCTTATTGAAGACATCATTGATATTTCCAAAATTGAAGCCAATGAGCTAAAGATTAAGAACGAAGCGTTTAATCTCAATCATGTACTTGAAGAACTTCACGTGGTTTTTGATCATCAGGTGGATTTGTCCGGTAAATACATTGCCCTGAAGGTGCATAAAAAACTTCCCAACAACCAGGCTGAAATACTGGGTGATGTTTACCGTTTGAAGCAAATTTTTGTCAACCTGTTGAGCAATGCGTTAAAATTCACTGAAAAGGGAGAGATTAATTTTGGATATGAAATCGAAAATAAAAATATAAGATATTACGTGTCTGATACCGGAAGGGGTATTCCATCTGATAAAATTCCGACGCTTTTCAAGCGTTTCTCACAAATTGACCCTGTTGATGAACGCGGACATAATGGCTCCGGACTGGGGCTGGCAATTTGCCATGGTCTGGTAAGTCTACAGGGAGGCAAAATATGGGTTGAATCAAAGCCTGCTAACGGTACAACGTTCTTTTTCAGTCTTCCACTGAAAAGGACTTATGCGCAAAATAGTAATAACGGTAAAAATGAAAAAGCAATGAAGGTAGACTGGAAAAATAAAAAAATTCTCATTGTTGAGGACGATAATATAAATTACAAGTTTCTTGAAATCCTTCTAAGGAGGACAGGGGCACACATTATCCGGGCCACCAATGGAAAAGCCGCAGTTGAAATCTGCGAAGAACAGGACGACATCAATGTAGTACTCATGGATATTCAACTGCCGGTGATGGATGGATACGAAGCCAGCAGGGAAATAAAAGCACTTCGAAATGAGTTGTACATTATTGCTCAAACAGCCAATGCCATGGCCGACGACCAGGAAAAATGTTTTAAAGCTGGATGCGATGACTACATTGCAAAACCAATTAGTCCGAATGAACTGCTCAATAAACTGGCCAGAATATTTAATATGAAATGGCAGTATTCTTCATAATGTAAACAGGTGCTTACATTGTAAATGAATACTTAAAAGATATTTAAGATTAATGTTACCAATTTCTATTGTGTTTCATTTTGTCGCGTGATTAAAAGTCCGGTAAATGCCGGACTTTTTTCTATTATTGTCTCTGGCAAAAAAAAATGACTATTTTTGAGCGTTAAACTGATAATCTAGTGTTGGATATGAGAACGTTGAATTATTTATTTGAAAATAGTGTTGCTAAGTTTTCTGATAATGTATTGTTATATGAAAAAACCAACAGTGAATACAGTCAATTTACTTACAAGGAAATTCAGCTTCGCGTGCATGCTTTTTCTGCAGGACTGATGCAGTTGGGCCTTGAAATGGGGGACAGGGTCTCGCTGTTGGCCGAAGGAAGCAACAACTGGATAATCAGCGAGCTCGCCATTCTTATGGCTGGCGGTATAAATGTGCCGCTGTCTGTGAAACTTTCAGATTCTGATGAAATTAAATTCCGGGTAGATCATTCCGGTTCCAGATATTTTATTGTTTCAAAAAACCAGCGGCCCAAAGTTGAACATCTGTTAAAAGAAATTCCTCAGCTTGAAAAACTTATTGTGTATGGTGATGAGAACGATCTTCCTGATAATGTGTTGTCTTTTGCGCAGGTTGAACGGATGGGAGCTGAATTTTTAAAGCAATATCCGGAAAAATTCGCACAGCGATGGAAATCGGTTGAAGAATCAGATTATGCTACCATATCGTATACTTCCGGCACTACATCAGATCCTAAGGGGGTTATCCTAACGCATCGCAACTATACAGCGAATGTCGAACAATCCCTGTCTTTGTTCGAAGTCCCTTCTTACTTTACCACTTTGCTCATATTGCCCTGGGATCATGCTTTTGCCCATACAGTAGGCATCTATCCGCTAATGAAAGGCGGAGGAAGCATTGCTTCTGTTAAGGTGGGCACCAATGCACTTGAAACATTGAAAAATATACCGGTAAACATTAAGGAAATTAAACCGCATTTTATTTTAAGTGTACCGGCTCTGGCCAAAAACTTTAAAAAGAATATTGAAAAAGGTGTAAGTGATAAGGGGGCTGTGGCCCGGACGCTTTTTAGTGCCGGACTTAAAGTGGCCTATGCATACAACGGAAACGGTGCCAACACGGGCAAGGGGTTCCGTGCATTGTTAAAGCCGCTTTATGCTTTTTTTGATAAAATATTATTCAGCAAAATACGTGAGAACTTCGGGGGTAGATTGCGTTTTTTTGTTGGGGGTGGTGCATTGCTTGATATTGAGATTCAACGGTTTTTCTTTGCTATTGGCATTCCCATGTATCAGGGTTATGGACTTTCAGAAGCAGCCCCTGTTATTTCATCCAACAATGTTGATCGACACAAAATGGGATCATCCGGGGTAATATGCGACAACCTAGAAATTACTATCCGCGATGACGATGGAAATGTTTTACCTACCGGCGTAAAAGGTGAAATCGTAATACGAGGTGAGAATGTCATGGCGGGTTACTGGCGGAATGAGGTATCTACAAAGGAAACCATTAAGGACGGTTGGCTCTATACCGGCGATCTTGGATATATGAGCGCCGACGGATTTTTGTACGTACTGGGTCGCTTTAAAAGCCTGCTTATATCTGATGATGGGGAGAAATTCAGTCCGGAAGGCATTGAAGAGGCATTAATCGAACAATCTCCTTTAATAGAACAGTGTATGTTATATAACAATCAGAATGCCTATACCGTGGGATTGGTTGTGGTAAACAAGGAGGCTGTGAAAAAGGCCCTTGCCCAGATAAATGTGGATGGAATGCCTACAGAAGAAGTTGCCCTGAAATTAATTGATGATGAGATTGGCAAATTCAGGCCGGGAGGTAAATATGGGCACATGTTCCCAAACCGATGGTTGCCAACCGGAGTTGCTGTGCTTGATGAGGCCTTTACAGAGGACAATAAACTTGTAAACAGCACCCTGAAAATTGTCCGTCCGAAAATCACCGAACGATACAAGGAACGGATTGAATATATGTATACCCCTGAGGGAAAACAGCTTATTAATAATCAGAATAAGGACAGCATGCGGTCCATATTGAACTGATTGGGTTACATACCAAAAATTATAATCTCTTATACTGGGATTAATCCCTCTTTTTGCTGTAGTTTTGCATCGTTTAACCAGGTAAAGTGCCAGAATGCATTGCTATCTATAGAAGTAACATCATTTGTTTCTCAAAGAGCTGGAAAAATCTTATTCTTGCAAATCTGCCTTACTGAACAAATAATGAACATATTTCAAAAATAGTGTTTAATAGTAATGCCTTTATTTTTAAGGTTCTTTGTTTTAATCTTATCTAACCAGATTTATTCGAATAAGCTATAATGAAGAATATACAAGATGTACTTAGGAAACGTGTTTTAGTCCTTGACGGGGCCATGGGAACCATGATTCAGCGATATAGGCTCACTGAGGAAGATTATCGTGGCGTGGAGTTTAAGCATGTTTCAGCAAGTCAACAGGGAAACAATGACTTACTCAGCATAACGCAGCCTCACATCATTAAGGCCATTCATGAGCAATACCTTGAGGCAGGTGCTGATATCATTGAAACAAATACCTTCAATGCCAATCGCATTTCCATGGCTGATTATGCTATGGAAGACCAGGTTTATGCCATCAATTTTGCGTCAGCGAAACTAGCTTCAGAAGCGGCTCATAAATATACACATCAACAACCGGATAAACCCCGGTTTGTTGCCGGTTCACTTGGCCCCACCAATAAAACAGCCTCTCTTTCGCCCGATGTGAATGATCCAGGGTACCGGGCGGTGAGTTTTGATACCCTGGTTGAGGTGTATGCAGAACAGGCAACGGGTTTAATCGAGGGGGGTTCGGATTTATTGATGGTGGAAACAGTCTTTGATACCCTCAATGCCAAGGCAGCACTATTCGCCATAGAACAGGTATTCACTGAAAAAGGGTTAAAATTGCCTGTGATGGTTTCCGGAACCATTACAGATGCCAGTGGACGTACGCTATCAGGTCAAACGATTGAAGCATTTTTATACAGCCTTTCACATATCGACTTGTTAAGCATCGGCGTAAATTGTTCTCTGGGAGCCAGGGGTATGAAACCTTATGTAAGCAGCCTGTCAAAAAGCGCACCTTTTTTCGTTTCAGCTCACCCCAATGCCGGTCTGCCAAATCAGTTTGGTGAATATGACGAGACACCAGAAGACATGGCTTCGCAGGTTAAAGAATATTTGGATGATAATGCGGTGAATATCATTGGTGGTTGCTGTGGTACCACACCCGAACACGTCCGTGCTTTTGCTGAAATGGCAGCTAAAGCCAATGCCCGTAAATTACCGGAACCCTTAAACCTTACTGCATTATCCGGCTTGGAGCCCTTGGTTATAAGGCCGGAGAGTAATTTTTTAAACATAGGTGAACGAACCAATGTTTCAGGTTCGAAAAAATTTGCCCGGTTAATTAAAGAGGAAAAATACGAAGAAGCGTTATCTGTAGCTCAGCAACAGGTGGAAGGTGGAGCTCAGGTTGTGGACGTATGCATGGATGATGCCATGATTGATGCTGAATCCGCCATGGTAAAATTTCTTAACCTGATGGCTGCTGAACCGGATATTGCCCGGGTACCTGTCATGATCGATTCATCAAAATGGGATGTGCTGCATGCAGGTATGAAATGTGTTCAGGGAAAAGCCATCATCAATTCCATCAGCCTGAAAGAAGGTGAGGAAGATTTTATTCAGAAGGCTAAAACCATAAAATCCTTTGGAGCGGCAGTTGTGGTCATGGCTTTTGATGAAAAAGGACAGGCAGACACCTACGAAAGACGGATAGAAGTTTGTAAACGGGCTTACGATGTGCTTACTCAAAATGTAAAATTCCAACCTCAGGATATTATATTTGATCCCAACGTGCTGGCTGTAGCCACCGGTATAGACGAACACAATAATTATGCTGTGGATTTTATCAATGCCACACGCTGGATAAAAGAAAACCTGCCCCATGCCAAGGTCAGTGGGGGAATCAGTAACCTTTCCTTCTCTTTTAGAGGGAATAATGTAGTGCGTGAAGCGATGCATTCTGTGTTCCTGTACCATGCCACTAAAGCCGGACTGGATATGGGCATAGTTAATCCGGCTATGCTGGAGGTATACGATGATATTCCAAAGGATTTGCTTGAATTGGTGGAGGATGTAATTTTAAACCGAAGGCAGGATGCCACGGAACGATTGGTTTCTTATGCTGAAAAAGTTAAAGGTTCCGGCCAGAAGGCTGAGAAGAAGAACGATGCCTGGCGGGACGATACAGTGCAGTCGCGAATCAACCATGCCCTTGTGAAAGGCATCGATGTATACATTGAAGGCGATGTGCTGGAAGCCCGGCAACATTACAACAGGGCCCTTGAAATCATTGAAGGTCCGCTCATGGATGGCATGAGCATCGTGGGGGACTTATTTGGAGAAGGTAAAATGTTCCTTCCGCAAGTCGTCAAAAGTGCCCGTGTCATGAAAAAGGCTGTGGCTGTTCTTTTACCCTTTATTGAAGAGGAGAACGATAAAAGCAATAAAAAAACCGGCGGAAAAATACTTCTCGCAACAGTAAAGGGGGATGTGCATGATATTGGAAAAAACATTGTCGGCGTAGTGCTGGCTTGCAATAATTATGAGGTTATTGATTTGGGTGTGATGGTACCCACCGAAAAAATTCTCGACGAAGCCGTAAAGCAGAACTGCGACCTGGTTGGCTTGAGCGGATTGATAACCCCTTCACTGGAAATTATGGTTGAAGTGGCTGAAGAAATGGAAAAAAGGGGCATGAAGATACCCTTGCTCGTTGGTGGTGCCACTACATCAAAAATACATACAGCAGTTAAAATAGAGCCTGGCTACTCAAAACCGGTTATCCATGTGAAGGATGCCAGCAGGAGTGTGGGAGTAGTCAGCCATCTTTTGTCTGAAACATCAAGGGACAAATTTATTACCGATCTGAAGCTGGAATATGAAGCACTTCGTAAAACCTATTCAGGTGCTAAAAGTAAGGTTGAATATGTTTCCCTTTCTGAGGCGCGCCAGAATAAGCTGAAAATTGACTGGGATAAATCGCCGGTTTACAAACCGCAGTTTTTTGGTGCAAAAGTATTTGATGATTTTCCACTCGAAGAAATACGCAGGTATATCAGTTGGGTGTTTTTCTTTGTTGTATGGCAGCTTAAAGGCAAATGGCCGGACCTTCTTGATGATCCCCGACAGGGTGAAGAAGCCCGTAAATTGTTTCATGATGCCAACCAGTTACTCGACCGCATCATTGATGAGAAAATTCTTAAAGCGAAGGGAGTGCTTGGATTTTATCCTGCCAATAGCGTAGGCGATGATATTGAAGTGTATGCTGATGAAAACAGGGATACGACAGTGGCAGTATTTAAAAACCTGCGTAACCAGACAAAAAAAGATGGCAAACCAAATTTGTGTTTATCAGATTTTATAGCGCCCAAAAGCAGTGGTGTTGCTGATTATATTGGAGGGTTTGCTGTTACTGCCGGTTTGGGGATTGAGCATTACCTGAAGGAATTTGAAGCCAACCACGACGATTACAACAGCATCATGATAAAAGCGCTGGCTGACCGGCTGGCCGAAGCTTTCACTGAATTGATGCATCTAAAAGTACGCAAGGAATACTGGGGTTATGCACCCAACGAAAATCTCTCACTTGAGGAAATGCTTCTGGAAAAATATCAGGGAATTCGTCCTGCACATGGTTACCCGGCATGTCCTGATCACAGTGAAAAACAGACACTTTGGAATTTGCTCGACGCTGAGAAAAAAACAGGCATCAGCCTAACTGATAGTTACAGTATGTTTCCGGCGGCATCAGTGAGTGGCTTGTTCTTCGCACACCCTCAATCTGAGTATTTCTTTGTTGGAAAAATCAGTAGGGATCAGGTTGAGGATTACTGCAGACGAAAGGAAGTTCCTTTTGATCAGGCTCGGCGCTGGCTGGCATCTAATATAAATTTCTAAGTAATTCCATTCTATCGGTAACAAAGGATTTTATACTTTTGTGTATTCATTTTAATTCAGTAACCTTAGACAAAAACATGTTTATAACGGACTTATTTAACAGGCCCCGACGAACGTATTCTTTTGAATTTTTTCCGCCCAAAGATGAAATATCAGCCGTTGATTTCGGTATTAATATTGGTCAGCTTTTACGTTTCGATCCTTCTTTTGTATCCGTTACCTATGGTGCCGGTGGATCTAAACAGGACAGGACATTCGATTTGGTAAATTACCTGCAAAACAAAATAGGGCTGACCTGCATGGCTCACTATACCTGTATCAATGCCACCCGCGAAAAGGTTAAAGAAGACATGGATAAGCTATATAACAGCGGTATCCGCAACCTGATGTTGTTGCGGGGCGATCCACCCAAAGGCAGCGAATACTCTAAACCTGTTTCAGAGGGATTTCAATACGCCAGCGAGCTTATAGAATTTGTGAAAGCCCAGGATAGATTTACCATTGGCGGTGCAGCCTATCCCGAGAAACATCTCGAAGCTGAAACCTTTGAAAGAGATATTCAGAATTTAAAAGTCAAGGTGGATGCCGGAGCAGATTTTTTGGTGGCTCAAATGTTTTTTATCAATGAAAAATATTTCAATTTCATTGAAAGAGCTCGTAAGGCCGGTATCGATCGCAGGATTATCCCGGGTATTATTCCCATTACTAATGCGCGTCAGATTAAGCGTTTTGCCGATATGTCAGGAGCTGAAATACCGGCCGATTTGCAGGAACAGATTCAACAATATCAGGATCAACCCAAAAAAATATATCAAATAGGAGTTGATTTTGCCATCAAACAATGCACAGAACTTCTTGAAAGGGGTGCCCCTGGGTTGCATTTTTATACCCTCAACAAATCCAGGGCTACCGTTGAGGTGTTTGAAACTTTAAAACATCGTAAAGTTCTTTAAATGGTAGAAACAAAAAGAAATAGCATTATACCATTAAACCAGATAATATGAGATTTTTATATAATGCCGGAATTTATGGGTATTATTTTTTGATTTTGGTGGCTTCACTCTGGAACGAAAAAGCCAGACATTGGGTTATTGGCAGGAAAAACTGGCTTGAAAAGCTGAAACAAAACGTCAGGGAAAAGGAGGGATGGATTTGGTTTCATTGTGCTTCTTTGGGAGAGTTTGAGCAGGGCAGGCCGCTTATCGAAAAGATTAAAAACGATTACCCGGCAAATAATATTCTGGTTACGTTTTTTTCTCCTTCAGGTTATGAGATTAGAAAAAAGTATGAATATGCAGATTATATTTGTTACATCCCATTGGACACTCGAAAAAACGCAAAGAATTTCATGGAGGTGGTTCAACCCGAAAAAGTGTTTTTTGTTAAATATGAGTTCTGGTTTCATTTTCTCAACACCCTGCAAAAAAACAACATTCCGGTTTATTTGATTTCTGGTATTTTTCGAAAATCACAGATATTTTTTAAACCATGGGGTACCTGGTTCCAAAACATGTTGCATGCATTTAACCACTTTTTTGTACAAAACGAAGCATCCCTTATCCTGTTAAAGAAACTTGGTTTTGAAAATGTTACAATCACCGGTGATACGCGTTTTGACCGTGTTAATGCTATTGTTCAGGCACCGGAAAAATATGCTGCAATCGAAAAATTTAAGGGTGGCAATGTATTGATTATTGCAGGCAGCAGTTGGGAACCGGAAGAAAAACTGTTGATGCAATACATTAGCGATTGTCCTCAGGGCGTGAGGCTGTTACTGGCCCCACACCAAATACACGAACAAAAAATGGAGGCCCTATCCAAAAAACTTGGTGACAGGGCCATAAGATTTACGCAAATCAAGCCGGATAAACAATTAACAGACAAAAAGGTTCTAATTATGGATACCATGGGAATGCTTACCTCAGTATACCAGTATGGCGACATAGCGGTTGTTGGAGGTGCTTTTGGCAAAGGGTTGCATAACATTCTGGAGCCTGCAGCCTATGGGATGCCAGTGATTTTTGGCCCGAAATACCAGAAATTTCAGGAAGCAATAGACTTACTGAACAGAGGTGGTGCCGTGCGTATAACAAATGCACAAGAGTTAAATGAGGCCCTTGACAGACTTATTGAGGATGAAACGGAAAGAAATAATAAAGGTTCCATCAACAGGCAATACATTGAGGAAAGCCTGGGAGCATCCGAAACTATTCTGAGGCATGTTTTTAACGCCGATAAAAATTTTTGAAGTTGGAAGTAAATGGAATCAAAATATAAATAAAGATGAAGTTACTCACCGCAGAACAAATTAAAGAAGCAGACAAATATACCATCCAACACGAACCTGTTAAATCCATCGATTTAATGGAAAGGGCTGCAAATGCCTGTGCCGATTGGATAGTAAAACGTTACCATGATAAAAACACAAAATTTAAAGTTTTTGCAGGCCCCGGCAATAATGGTGGCGATGGGCTCGCTTTAGCACGCATGCTCGCCAACAATGGGTTTGCTGTTCAGGTTTATATACTGAACCTGAACGATAAATTCTCGGATGATTTTAATACTAACCTCTTGCGTCTGAAACGCCAGCAGGAGGTGAAAATTAAAGAAATAAAAGAAGAAAGAAAAATACCTTTTATCCTGCCCGAAGATGTCCTTATAGATGCCATGTTTGGGTCGGGGCTTTCAAGAGCGCTTTCCGGACTACCTGCTAAACTGGTATATTACCTTAACAGTTTTGAAAATACGGTTATCTCCATCGATATCCCTTCCGGATTGTTTTCGGAGGAAAATGTAGATACCCTTAATCCAAACCGCGTCATTGTTGAAGCTGATCATACCCTGACTTTTCAGTTTCCTAAAATATCCTTTTTCTTCCCGGAAAATCAGCAATATATTGGAAACTGGCATATTTTGCCCATTGGATTGCATCCAGAATTTATTGATAAGGTTGATTCAACGTTTTATTACCTCAGAGATTATGACATTAAACCCATTCTGCATGGACGAAAAAAGTTTTCTCATAAAGGCACTTATGGGCATGGATTATTAATTGCAGGTTCGTATGGTATGATGGGTGCTGCCATTCTGGCTACCCATGCAGCTTTACGAACAGGTATTGGTTTGATTACATCGCATATACCCCGTTACGGGTATAGTATTCTTCAAACAGCTGTGCCGGAAGCCTTAATACAAATTGATGAGTCGGATATCATCTTCACCTCATCACCTGATCTGGATCGGTTTACTGCTATTGGTGTCGGGCCGGGACTCGGAGCCCGCGAAAATACAAAAAAGGCATTGAGTGCTTTATTTGAACAATCCAGGGTGCCCATGGTGATTGATGCTGATGCAATTAATATCCTGGCCGAAAACAAGGAGTGGCTTAAGAAAATCCCAAAAGGTTCCATTATCACACCACACCCAAAGGAGTTTTCAAGATTGGTGGGTGAGTATAGCAGAAGTTTGGAGCGTATCAACAAACAACTGGAATTTGCCAAAGAGTATCAGATATATGTAGTGGTTAAAGGGGCCCATACCACCATTGCCACCCCGGAAGGTAAAATCTTTTTTAATTCAACCGGAAATCCGGGAATGGCCACTGCGGGTAGCGGTGATGTACTTACCGGGATTATACTATCTTTGTTGGCGCAGCATTATCCTTCATTGCATGCAGCCCAGTTGGGGGTCTATATTCACGGACTTGCAGGTGATATTGCTGCCGAATCCAATAGTGAAGAGGCTATGATTGCAAGTGATATCATTAATTGTTTAGGTCAGGCATACCGTAAATTGAAATAACATGATTAAAAAAATATTTCATAAAGGCAAAGGACTCTTAATCCTGCTGTTGGCATTATCGTGCACCCCATCCAATTATATTTCAGTGGTTGATTACAGACCCGGTGAAACGGTATCCAATCAGGCATTTATTTATGCTTTACCGCAGACAGTGGTAAGGGTTGATGTGGATGTGGTACGTTCTACCTATCTCCATGGCCCGTATGCACGTTATGCAGCTCAATATCTGGGAATTGAAAAAGCCGGACAGCAAGATTCGATCCACTGGAAGATTAACGGAATAAACATTCATACCTACCAACAGGCTGATGCGGGACATATTTATTCAGTGAGGACAGGGGAGTTGCCGGTATCTTTTCAAGGATTGTTTACCATGACACGTGAAGGAATTATTCTTGACCTGGCCAGGCAAACAGACAAATCAACCGAAGATGAGTATATTGATGAGCTGGAGGATAAGGGGCTGGTATTTACCGACCTGAGTCTTGAAGGGAACCTGGGCATTGTGAAAGATACGCTTTATCGCCTGGTTTTTCGTGACACCGCTTTTGTAAAGACACCACTAATACAACAAAAGGTACAGGAGAAATCAGTATCAAAGCTGGCCAATGAGGCGGCTAACTACATTTTTGACATTCGTGAAGCCCGTTTTTTTCTTATCACAGGTGATAATTCGGTTTTACCTGACGGTGAAGCCATGCAGGCCAGCATTGATGAAATGAAACGACTGGAAAAAGAATACCTGGCACTGTTTACCGGAAAAACATTCCACGATACCCTATCTTTTAGTTATGAATTTATTCCAACCCAGTCCGTTGAACAGGAAGAATACGTCATGTTCCGGTTTTCACCAAAACTGGGCATCCTGCCTGATAATTTCCGTACCGGCGATGTTGTTGCCCTGTCATTAAAAGCACTGGGAAGTGATTTACCGGTAAGCGAAAAACCATCACCAGAGGTTCAAAACAGGGTGTTTTACCGCATGGCTAATCCAACAGAAATCAAAATTAAAAAGTCAGGTGCGACCATAGCCGCCACTCGTCGTTTGATAAGCCAGTACGGACCGGTTTTGGGTATTCCGCTTAATATGATGATTATACAAGAATAGAATTATTCAATTGATGAGCTGAAATTTTCGTTGTATTCTTCCCAGCTTGTGGTTTTATAATCATTACTGCCAATAAACCGGATGATGGCATCAAAAGGTTTAGCTTTGACATACCCCTGGACCGGCTGAATGATTTGCGCCTTTTCATCCATAAACACCACAGAAGGATAACTCATTTTACCGTTTAAGAGTAAGGCTGCCAGCTCATGATAGCCTCTGTTGCCCTGAGCAACATATTTAAAGGTCTGGTCACCAATGGTAATTGAATCTTTCTGTTCGGCATTGAGTTTTACAGCATGGTAGTTTTCGTTGATGTATTCGGCAATCACGGGATGACTGAAGGTTTCACGATCCATTACCTTACACCAACCACACCAGTCGGTGTATACATCCACCATAATTTTTTTCGGATTGGTCTGATTTTCTATTAAGGCTTCTTTAAAGGTCAACCACTCTATTTCCTGGGCAAAGATACCTGTCGACAGAAACAGGGATAATATGATGATTGAAATGGTTCTCATGTTTATTTTTATTTTTTAATTCTTAATTGATTAACGGAAAACAAAGATAAAAGTTTTTTATTCCTTATTTTTATATGTTCAAAAATCATAACGAATAACTGAAGCATCATCCTAAGCTATGGTAATCAAGGTTTAATGCATTTATAAAAAATATTAATTGTATGATTATTCAGGATTTGGATCCCAAAACAGTTTGGAAAAATTTTTATAAACTCACTCAAATTCCACGCCCGTCAAAGCACGAAGGTGCTGTAGTTGAATTTGTGAAAGAATTTGGCACCTCGCTCGGCCTGGATGTGGAGTCAGACGATGTGGGCAATGTGGTTATTCGTAAACCGGCAACAGCAGGGAAAGAAAATGCACATGGTGTTATTCTCCAGGCTCATTTGGACATGGTTCCTCAGAAAAATTCCGCTAAAAAGCATGATTTCACCTCAGATCCCATTGAAACAATAATTAATGGTGAATGGGTTACAGCAAATGAAACCACCCTGGGTGCTGATAACGGCATTGGCGTTGCTGCCATTATGTCTGTATTGGAAGCCGATAATATCGCTCACGGACCTGTTGAAGCCTTGTTTACTGTAGATGAAGAAACCGGTATGACCGGCGCTTTTGTACTTAAACCCGGCTGGTTGAAGGGTAAGATTCTGCTGAATCTTGATTCTGAAGAGGATGGTGAATTATACGTGGGTTGTGCCGGTGGTCTTGATTCAACTGCAGAATGGGGCTATGCTGCGCAGGCTGCGCAGCAGGATTTTATAGCCGTTGAATTATTTTTAAAAGGTCTGAAAGGCGGGCACTCCGGCCTGGATATTAATCTTGGAAGGGCCAATGCCAATAAACTGATTGTGCGGATCATTCATGAGCTGTCAAAAAGGGTAACCCTTTTTATCCAGAGCATTGATGGTGGCGACCTCCGCAATGCCATTCCCCGGGAAGCCAGTGCTGTGATTTTTATCGATAAAGGGAATCTTAGCGATGTAAAGGATGCTGTGGCAAGTATATTGAGTACTATACAATCAGAATATGAGCATGCAGATCCTGACATCGAAGCTTTTATTGCCGAGACAAAGCCGGACACCCATGCCTGTATGGATGCTCAGTCAGCGGAAAAATTAATCCAGGCTGTTTATGCCTGCCCAAACGGCGTTATACGGATGAGCGATACCATGGAGGGTGTGGTTGAAACATCCACAAACCTTGCTATTGTAAAAGCCACTCCCAATGAAGCTGAAGCACACTGCCTGCTCAGAAGTTCTGTTGAAACCGCCAAAGCCTATCTTGCTGACCAGATAGAAAGTGTGTTTAAACTTTCGGGTGCCTCAGTGCATTTCCATGGCAATTATCCGGGCTGGCGGCCAAACCCTGAATCAGCGATTCTGAAAACCATGATTGAGGTTTATGAGCAGATTCATCATAAAGTGCCGGCCATAAAGGCAATTCATGCCGGTCTGGAGTGCGGTATCCTGGGTTCGAAATACCCGAATTGGGATATGATTTCCTTTGGACCTACCATCCGTTTTCCACATTCACCCGATGAAAAGGTGCATATTGAATC
>CAZZBU010000078.1:13278-17902 GCA_964652315.1 uncultured Bacteroidales bacterium | reverse complement strand
GGCTATTATCTTGCGCCCGTACCGTGCTTCTGGTGACGCACCTTGCTATTTCTTTTCCGGATTTTATAAAAAAGAGGTTTGAATGTTTGAACATTGCCAATTGAGTATTATTTGACATTTGTGTTTTGTTATTTGGGATTTTCCTTACTCCAGTCTTCCGTCTCCGGTCTTCGGACTTCCAACTACCCAAGAATTCCCTCAATCTCCCTCAATTCCTCCCCTGAAAAACTAGTGTTCTCAAGGCTGCCCAAATTCTGACTCAACTGCTTCACGGAACTGGCGCCAATAAGTACCGAAGTAACCCTGTCGTTGCAAAGTAGCCAGGCAATCGCAAGCTGGGCCATGCTTTGACCCCGCCTTTGGGCAATTTCATTCAGTTTTTTAACTTTTTCGATATATTCCCGGCTCACATCGCTTTTCTGTAAATATCCGGTAGAACGTGCAGCCCTGGATCCTTCAGGAATTCCATTGAGGTATTTATTTGTAAGAATACCCTGTGCCAGGGGAGAAAAAGCAATGCAGCCAATGCCTTCTTCTTCCAATACGTCAAGCAAACCGTCTTCAACCCAGCGCTCAAACATGCTGTACTTTGGCTGATGAATAAGACAGGGTGTGCCCAAATCTTTAAGAATATTAGCTGCTTTTTTGGTTAAATCTGCCGGATAGTTGGATATACCTGCATACAGCGCCTTTCCGGAGCGTACAATTTGGTCAAGGGCACCCATAGTTTCTTCCAACGGCGTTTCAGGATCCGGACGGTGATGATAGAAAATATCCACATATTCCAATCCCATACGTTTCAGGCTTTGATCGCAACTGGCAATCAGGTATTTACGCGAGCCAAAATCACCATAAGGGCCAGGCCACATGTCATATCCGGCCTTTGAAGAAATGATAAGTTCATCGCGGAAAGGTTTAAAATCCAGTTGCATATACTTTCCGAAATTTTCTTCTGCCGAACCATAAGGAGGACCATAATTGTTGGCCAGATCAAAATGGGTGATGCCATTATCAAAGGCATAACGGAGTATTTCACGTCCGTTTTCAAAGTTATCTACAAAACCAAAATTGTGCCACAGCCCCAATGATAATCCGGGAAGTTTCACACCACTTTTTCCACACCGGCGATAGGTCATGGAATCGTATCTTTTTTCTGAAGGCTTATACATTATATTCATAGAAGTAGTGTTTTTAATTGAATCATCAAAAGTACTTTCTCTGCTTTCAAAATCAAAATAATTACAGGTATCTGTTGAAAACTCGTTGATTTTAGATAATAATTTTCCCGGTACCGTGCAAATATAATTCTTACATTCGTAGAATATAAATCCAAAAAATGCAAAAACAAATAGCAAACATAAAAAAGAAAATGGATTACAATATGGCTGGCATTGAACCAGCGATCGATTCCTGTCTTATTTGCTCAGAAAATTTAACAAAAAAGACCATTCATACGTTTCCGTATGCACCAAAATTTGTTTTTGTGGGTGTTGGAGATGTTGTAAACCATAAAACTGAATTTTAAAATTATGATTGAAGCTGTATTGTTTGATATGGACGGAGTGCTTGTAGATTCGGAAGATTACATCTGCGAAGCCGCCATTCTTATGTTTCAAAAATATGGTGTTGATGTCAGGCCCGCTGATTTTAAACCTTTTATCGGCCGTGGCGAAGACATTTACCTTGGTGAAGTCGCCAAAAAATACGGGGTGAATTTTAGAATAAAAAATGCCAAAGCCCGGACTTACGCTATCTACGATGAATTGGTTGCCGGCCGGCTTCAACCCTTAAACGGAGTATACGATTTTATTGCACGTTGTAAATCAAAAGGCCTTAAAATGGCCGTTGCCACAAGTGCCGATGAAACCAAAATGCATATTAACCTGCGCGAATTAAAGCTTGAGGAAGGGACTTTTGATGCACTTATACATGGACTAATGGTGAAGAATAAAAAACCTTTACCCGATATTTATTTAATGGCTGCAGAAGCTGTAGGTTGTGATCCCTCTGTCTGTCTTGTTGTAGAGGATGCTGTAAACGGAGTGCAATCCGCAAAAAAGGCCGGTGCAAAATGCCTGGCCCTCACATCAAGTTTTTCTCCTGCCGCGTTGAAGGAAGCTGATTGGATTTTCAAGGATTTAAGTGACGTGCCTGAAGATGTTTTAAATTGGTAAGAATAAACTATACCGGATAAAATCGGTTAGTTCAGTAAATACAAATCGAATATAATCTAAACAAAATCTAGCTATGGAATACGTTAAATTAGGTACATCGGATGTTGAGGTAACGCGCATAACATTTGGAGCATGGGCCATTGGTGGCTGGATGTGGGGTGGTGCCGATCGACTTGAAGCGCTTACAGCTATTGATGCAGCGCTGGATTATGGGGTCACAAGTATTGATACAGCCCCGGTATATGGTTTTGGAAGAAGTGAAGAAATCGTTGGTGAAGCCATCAAAGGAAAACGTGATAAAGTTCAAATCCTCACAAAATATGGCATGCGATGGAATACTACAAAGGGACAATTTGCCTTTGATAGTAAAGACAATGAAGGCAAGGATGTACGTATTTACAAATACAGTGCTAAGAACAGTGTGTTGAAGGAGTGTGAAGCCAGCCTGAAACGGCTCGGCACGGATTACATCGATTTATATCAAATTCACTGGCCTGATGATACAACCCCAATTGATGAAACTATGGAAGCCATAGAGAAGCTCCTCAAACAGGGAAAAATCCGGGCGGCAGGTGTTTGTAACTATGATGCAGGCAGGCTCGATAAAGCACGGCTATCTGTTCATATTGTAAGCAACCAGGTGCCCTACAGCATGGTACAGCGCGACATTGAGGAAGAATTGGTGCCGTATTGTGTGAATAACAATACTTCAATTCTGGCGTATAGTCCATTGCAAAGAGGATTATTAACTGGTAAAATCACCAAAGATTATCAATTTAATGATGGGGATAACCGGCCTGGTTCACCGTATTTCCAGGAAAAAAACCTCGTAAAGATTAATGCTTTTCTGGATAAAATTAAGCCCATTGCTGATGGTAAAAATGCTAGCCTGGCTGAACTGGCCATCAACTGGACACTTCAGCAAACAGGAATTACCGTGGCGCTTGTGGGTGCGCGTAACCCCAAACAGGTCGAATCCAACGTTAAAGCACTTGATTTTGAAATTACTGCCGATGAAATGAATGCCATCAATACTGAACTGATTTTTTTGAATAAGGAATTAAACTTGTGATAATATATGAATTTTCTGCAACACTTTTCTGAAAAAGACCTTCCTATAAAGAGATATTCCATCAAAGGATAACTTTTTATACTCATGTAAATGAAGGAATTGAAAGAATTGGTAGATGTATCCCATGCTTATAGCAGGGACAAAATTTTTTTTATGGCAGGAGGAAGCAATGTATCATATAAAAACAATCACTTTTTATGGGTAAAAACCAGTGGAACTTCTATGGCAACCCTTACAGAAAAGGAGTTCGTAAAGTTGGAGCGTATAAAATTACGGGCAATCAATAATCTTTTATTCTCCAATAAACCTGTGGAAGGTGAAGAACAGGTTACATCTGCTTTGCTTGATGCTTTCGTAGATCAGGGTAAAGAACTGCGCCCTTCTGTGGAAACATCCCTGCATGAATGCATTGACTATGCTTTTGTTATAGAATACATGTCCCTGTCTTTGTCCATATCTATTTTTACTTAGAATGAATCTAAATATTATAAACATATTTATATATTTAAATTATTTAATATATTTGCGAATAAATTAATTTGGAATGAGTTTATTAGAGATACAAAAACGATACGATGGTTTGGCAGAAGATACATGCTGCCTCTCTTGTGGCGGAGCTGTCGATCATGCAAAAGCGCAACCGGGTGAAACCTGTGTAGATTTAGGCAGTGGCCGGGGAACCGATGTCATTCGAATGGCAGGAGAAGTAGGAGAGCAGGGCAAAGCCATAGGTATTGATCTTTCTGAAGGAATGATAAAAAAAGCCGAGCGTAACGCAACAAAGCTGGGTGTATCCAATGTGAACTTTATCCGTTCTGAACTTGAATCACTTCCTCTTGAAGATAATTCGGTTGATTTGGTGATTTCAAATTGTACCATCAATCATGCTTCAGATAAGCAAAAAGTTTGGAATGAGATTTACCGCATTTTAAAAGAAGGCGGCCGTTTTGTGGTCAGCGATATTTATTCAACCGAAGAGGTGCCTGCTGCATACCGTAACGACCCCATTGCAGTTGCTGAATGTTGGGCCGGGTCAGTTACCCGGTACAATTATATTGAGCAACTTAAGATAGCAGGCTTTAATAACCTGAATATTCTGGAAGAAAGTCAGCCTTATCCAAAGGGAAGCATTGAAGTTTGCAGTTGGACGATTTCTGCCATTAAGAAAAAGTCTTGTTGTTGCTCATAATGAACCTGGATTAAAAAAAAACAGAATTGTTAATCATAAAAACCAGTAGGAATGAAAACGCTTATTAAAAAGTCGAAAAAGAAAGAAGTAAAGGAAGCACAATGTTGTGCCAAAACTTCAAAAAATGCGGTTGGTTGTCATGATTAGCCCACAGAAATGCAGGCTTTGTCTGCATTTCTTTTATTAAAA
>CAZZBU010000078.1:0-13178 GCA_964652315.1 uncultured Bacteroidales bacterium | reverse complement strand
CCAGCAGGTTCTCCGGACGTGAAAAATACATAACCTTGTTTGGTGGTGAACCCTTGTTGCCCGGGGAAAAGAACAGGGAAATGACGCGCTATCTGGTTGAAAAATCTATCCAGCATAAGATTGATCTTGCGATAGTTACCAATGGATATCTTCTGGAAGAGTATCTTCCTGTTTTTGAAGGAGCGAAAATCCGCGAAATTCAAGTTACCCTTGATGGCACACAAGAGTTTCATGATGCACGGCGCATGCTGCGGAATAAGCAGGGGACCTTTGAGCAGATCGTTCGTGGAATTGATGCAGCTATAGGTAAAGGTTATATGATTAACCTCAGGATGGTTATTGATAAGGATAATTTACCGGATTTACCGGATTTTGCCCAGTTTGCCATTGACAGGGGATGGACGCAATCCCATCTTTTCAAAACCCAGCTGGGAAGAAATTATGAATTACATACCTGCCAGACGGAGCAAAACAGGCTTTATTCACGGATAGAACTGTATCAGGATTTATATCAGATGCTTCAACAACATCCACATATTATTGATTTTTATAAACCCGGTTTCTCGATAACAAAATTTTTATTTGAAAACAGCGAACTGCCGGCAGCCATTTTTGATGCCTGTCCCGGTACCAAGTCCGAATGGGCATTTGACTATACAGGCAGCATTTATTCATGCACAGCCACAGTTGGGAAACAGGAAGAAAAGCTGGGTACATTTTTTCCACAGGTTTATCATAACGAAGATTTAATAGCAGATTGGGAGGAAAGAGATGTCCTGGCTATTGATGAATGCAAAGGATGTTCCCTCCAGTTGATTTGTGGGGGGGGATGTGCTTCTTTGGCCAAAAATCAATCTAATGGAGACTTGTATGCAACCGACTGCCGTCCGGTAAAAGAATTACTGGAACTGGGTATGAGTTTTTACAGGCAAAATTATTAAGGTTCAAAAAATCGTAGTAAAAATAATTATTGTAACCATGAAAGAAATAACAGCAGCTGAATACGAAAAAGAGATTTTGCAGGGTGGAAAAGTAGCCCTGGATTTTTATTCGACCGAATGTCCTCCGTGTGAGGCATTGGCCCCTAAATTTGAAAGCCTGGCTAAGTTATACGGAGACGACATCAAATTCGTAAAAATATTCCGTCAGGAAAACCGTGAACTTGCTGAAAAACTTGGAGTAAAAGGCTCGCCCACTGTTTTGTTTTATGATAATGGCAAGGAGGTAGGTGCACGCCTGGCCGGCGGTATTAAACGTTCTGAGCTGATTGCAAACCTTGATGCCATGTTGCCCAAAGAAAAAACCGAAGCAATTAAAGAACAAATAAAGCCATTTACAACAGAAGCTGACGTGTTGATTATCGGTGGTGGTCCTGGCGGACTAACAGCAGGTCTTTACCTTTGCCAGGCCAAGGTAAATACTGTGATGGTGGATATTGCCTTACCAGGCGGTCAGGTTTCCACTACCCACCAGATATCAAACTATCCGGGTTTCATCGATCCGCAGCCTGGCTACATGCTCTCGCACAACATGTCGGAGCAGACCAAGCAGTGCGGCACCATTTTTAAGGTATCCGTAGATGTAACTAAGGTTGATTTGGAGAAGAAAGAAATTGTTATTGATGATGTAGAAACCATCAAGGCCAAGAAAATAATCATTGCCACTGGTTCGTCACCAAACCTGCTCGGTGTACCTGGCGAACGCGAATTAAAAGGTAATGGCATTTCATACTGTGCCACTTGCGATGCGAAATATTTTAATGATAAGGAAGTCGTTGTCATTGGTGGTGGAAATTCAGCCATCGAAGAAGCCGATTTCATCTCCAAATTTACAGATAAGGTGACCATCGTGCATCAGTTTGATAAGTTGCAGGCTAACAAACAGGCCCAGGAAAAAGCCTTTGCCAATAAACGCATTGATTTCATATTCGAACATGAACCCCGTAAATTTGAGCGTGTGGGCGATAAAATGCAGGTGACCATTGAGGATTTAAAAACCAAAGAGTTGAAGACACTGAAAACCGATGGTGTATTTATCTTTATTGGTATGAAACCAAACACATCCATGTTCGGAAACATGCTCGAAACGGATCAATGGGGTTATATTGTAACGGATGAAGACAAGCGTACCAGCCTGCCGGATGTGTATGCCGTGGGTGATGTAGTCAGTAAAAAATACAGGCAGATTACTACGGCCATTGCCGATGGTACCATTGCCGCCATATCGCTTACCAAGGAATTGGAGGTGAGTAACAACACCTCACCTGTGCTGTAGATTTTGGTTTCTTTCAGGGCAAACGCCTTCAAATCACGATGCCCGTAACACATTGGAATGCCACCATCCAAAACAGGGGCATCACAAAAAGCATAATTTCATCTATCAGGTCATTTTCCAAAAAGAACCCATTGATTTCAGCAACGCCAACCAGATGTTTTCACCTTTTTGCGTTTGTTCATTAGTCTAATTCAATTGAAATCCTACATGTATGCCTGCCATATAATGGTTTTCGGCTGATGAAATGGAATAGTCCAGAAGCGGCCCGATATGAATTCCTTTAATTTCAAATTCGTAAAAAAGTTCCAGATGGGTAGAGAAATGTTTTTCCCATTCCTCTTCATGATTCAGAAATAGTATGCCGGGTGCCAGGCTAAACTGCAATCCTCTCCACAATGTGAAATTTAACATTGCAGAAGCCGTCAGGTGTGTGTGTTCATCCAGAACAACTTCACCGCCTATTCCATATCGAATATGATCATTACCCGGGAATGGACGCAAATAATGCAAGTGAAATCCCGGTTTAAGTTCATCATGCAGTGCTACTGCTCCGATGGCAAATCCTATTTCCGATCCGTGGATATGGTTATGGTTATTTTCCTCAGGATGATGATCATGGCTGTCATGCTGATGCTGTGCAGATAAAATTGCTGACGAACCAGAAAGAAAAAAGAGAATAAGTGATGAATACAAAAGTAAGTGTTGACGCATTTATTTTTAATTTAATCATTTAACAATAGCTATTTTCATCATATTGATAGGCCCTCTTTCTTTCATGGGAATACCACCAACATATACGAGTACATCGCTGACTGCAACCAGCCCTTCTGATTTCAGAATAGCTGAGGAATGTTCAATGGCATCGTTAATGCTTGGTTCAGGCTCTAGGTAAAACGAACGCACTCCACGCAATAAAGAGAGCTGTTTCATGGCTTTCCTGTCGGGTGTAAATGCAAAAATATTGGCTTTTGGCCTGTTTTTGGTAAGCTGAAAGACGGAACTACCACTGAATGTGAAAATAACAATTCCCTTGGCCTGGGTAAGATCTGAAAGCTTGCATGCATTGTAATTGATTACAGCAGGCAGGTAAGAAGGCGTCCCGGGATCAGGCTTAAAATCATATTCTGCTTCAAAGCCTTTTGATTCTGTGGAAAAAATGACCTGTTGCATGCTGCGGATAACGTCAACCGGATATTTACCTATGGAAGTTTCACCACTTAACATCAATGCATCAGCGCCCTCCAGCACAGCATTGGCTACATCTGTGGCTTCTGCCCGTGTAGGCCTGAAATTATCAATCATGCTTTCCATCATCTGGGTTGCAATAATAACAGGTTTGCCATTTTCAATACATTTGCTAACAATCTGTTTTTGGACCAGAGGTACTTTATCAAAAGGCGTTTCTACTCCCAAATCACCCCTGGCAATCATAATGCCATCAGAAATATCAATGATATTGTCAATTTCATCCAGTGCTTCGGGTTTTTCAATTTTAGCGATAACATTGGCATGGGTTTTTGATTTTTTAATCAGGTCCTTTAGCTCAAGCACATCCACGGCTTTGCGGACAAAAGAAAGTGCAATCCAATCAATGTCATTTTCGAGGGCAAAATTTGCATCCTGGATATCTTTGGGCGTCAGGCTGGGCAACGAAATGTGAGTGTTGGGCAGATTCACCCCCTTTCTGCCGGAAAGGTTGCCCCCTGATATAATCCGGGTGATGATTTCATCCTTTTCATTGGTTTCTTCTACCTGTAGTTTAATTTTCCCATCGTCAATAAGAATAATTTCACCTTGTTTCACTTCCTGTGGCAAGGGGCTATAATTTAAATAAACCCTGTCAGATGTACCAAGGCATTTGTAGGTTACCAACCTTAAGGCCTTACCATCATTAAGAAAAACGCCACCGTTTTCCATATCGCCAACGCGGAGCTTTGGCCCCTGCAAATCAGCAAGAAGGGCTACATTGGTATCTAACTCCTCATTGAGTTCCCTGACGATGTTAATTACCTTTTTGTGGTCATCATGAGATCCATGTGAAAAATTTAACCGGCATACATCAATGCCTTCCAGGATCATTTGCCGCAAGGTATCCTTGTTGTTGCAGGCCGGTCCAATAGTAGCTATTATTTTGGTATGCGAATGATTGCTTTGCTGCATAAAATTTTCTTATTACGGTTATTGAATGAATTTATTGATTTTTTTGATCAATTAAAAAAATGTTTAGTTAATAACAACAAAAGGCTCGTTTTCGTTTACCTTTTTTAAGGTACCAAACGATTCAAGATCCAATCCGAATGATTGTGATATTCTTTTGAATTCTTCCTCATACCCGGATTCAACAGCTACAAGAAGCCCGCCGCTTGTTTGGGGGTCACAAAGTACCACTTTTTGTTTTTCGTTCAGCGAAGCCAATTTATTCCCGTAGCTTTTATAGTTGCGAAATGTACCTCCGGGAAATGTTTTTTGTTCAATGTATTTCTGAATGCCATTAATAACTGGCACCTGGTTCATATTTATCACTGCCTGTAAGCGACTGCTTACACATATTTCCAGAAGGTGCCCGAGAAGCCCAAACCCTGTCACATCGGTCATGGCTTTAATGAAAGGTTGTTTAGCATATTCAGCGCCGATGGTATTGAGTGTTGTCATCAATTCAACGGCAAAATCAATATCTGAACGCTCTACTACACCTCTCTTTTCGGCTGTGGTAATAATGCCTATGCCCAGAGGTTTGGTAAGAAACAATGAACACCCGTCTGTGGCTGTATTGTTTTGTTTGACATTAGCACGTTGAGCCTTTCCGGTTACCGCCAGTCCAAAGATGGGATCACTTACATCAATGCTGTGACCACCGGCCAGTACAATACCGGCATTTTTGCATACCTCCCGGGCGCCATCCACCACTATTCCCGCTGTTTCTTTGGGTAGTTTATCCAAAGGCCAGCCTAAAATAGCAATGGCCATAATGGGCACACCACCCATGGCATATATATCGCTAATGGCGTTGGTAGCAGCAATGCGGCCAAAATCGTAAGGATCGTCCACAATAGGAGTGAAGAAGTCTGTTGTGCTGATTATGCAGGTCCCATCGCCTAAATCATATACTGCGGCATCGTCATTGGTATCATTGCCAACTATAAGGTTGGGATGTGTAAATTCAGTTGCTGATGATTTCAGGATGGACTCCAGATCAGCAGGAGAAATTTTACATCCGCAGCCCGCACCCGGACTAAACTGCGTTAGTTTTGGTATTTCCATGGGTATATTGTTTTAAATGATTTATTATGATGGAAGCACTTTTCTGAACATTATCCTCATTCAGGGTAATGTATTCTACCCCGGACTGGTTTTTTTCGTTCAGGTATTTGAAATAAGCCTTGTCGTAATAATGAAGCGTGATATCAGCAACTGTTTCGAAATCTCCTTTATCAATTGCCTCAAGACACAATTTGGTATTTAAGCCACCAAGTCTTTTTTGAATCCGAAGGACAGCTTCTTTCAGATTTGCAGGGGGAAAACCTGCATATTCACGCACAAGTCGCTCAATTCTGTGCGACCGGTCCAATTCAAGATGCAGGGTAGGCGCTGTAATAATTTGATCGAATATCTCATTTGGAATGAATACGCCGCCAATGGAATGGCTTTCATTTTCTGCAAGAATGATTTGATTGCTGTCAAATCCCGAAAGGACCGTATATACCATGTTTTCGAAATGTTCGGAGGTAGGCTGGGGTGGTTGCCCAAGCCCTCCAAAAACAGAACCCTTATGATTGGCCAGGCCTTCAAGATCAAGTACTTGAAATCCTTGATGGGCCAGCTCATTCAGTATTTCTGTCTTTCCGGTACCGGTTAAACCACCTACAACTACAAAACGGAAAGGCAAAGCTAAAAATCTGAGAACTTCACGGCGAAACGATTTATACCCCCCATGTAGCGTATAAGTTCTGTAACCGATTGTTTCATACAACCAGGCCATGCTGTTGCTGCGCATACCGCCTCTCCAGCAATGTACCAGTATTTCCTTACCCGGACATAGTTTCTTAACATCCTCTGCAAAACGGCGCATCTTGGGACCAACAATCTCCAGTGCCTTTAACATTGCTTCATTACGGCTTACCTGCTTGTAAATAGTGCCAACCACTGCCCGTTCTTCGTTGGAAAAGATGGGCAGATTAATCGCTCCCGGTATATGGCCATGTTCGAATTCGGCCGGTGTGCGTACATCTGCCACCGGAATATCGGCGGCCTTTTCCAGAAATTCATTTATGTTAAGCACTCTTGCCATAATTGTGTGCAAAAGTATATTTTTTTTTCAGGGCGACAGCGTGCCGGAGACTATTTATAAAAGCCGGAAGACCGAAGTCGGAAGATGGAAGACAAACGACAGAAGTCGGGAGACCGAAGCTCGAAGAAAAGAATATAACAGCTCCTTGCTGGTAGAATGTTTTCTTGAGAGATGCTTTTTATTTTATAAATATCCGGGAATTTGACAGACCCATTTATTTTTTTTGAGAGATGCCTGCTTCCGGCTTCGGTCTTCGGTCTTCGGTCTTGGAGCAAAATATTTCTTACTTTTGCCAAAAACAAACAAATATAAATGCAATTCACCTTCATCCTTGTAGAGCCTGCTGTGCCAGAAAACATTGGGGCTGCAGCACGTGCCATGAATACCATGGGGTTTTCCAGGTTACGTCTTGTTAATCCGGCTGATCACCTGGGCGATAAAGCCCGCATGCTGGGGCACGGCTCATGGAGCGTCCTGGAGAATGCATCTGTTTATTCATCTTTTGATGAAGCCATTAAAGATTTTGATTTTGTAATTGGCACTTCTGCCAAACCCCGAAGCATAAAGCATGATTACCTTCCGGCAGAGGAAATTTCCGAAACCATAAAAGGAAAAGATATTTCAATTCAATCTGTAGCTTTGGTTTTTGGCCGGGAAGAAAGCGGGCTGACAAATGATGAAATCCTGCGTTGCGACATGGTTAGTTACATCAGCCTGGCAAATCCGTATCCTTCCCTGAATCTGGGACAGGCAGTGATGCTATATGCGTATTTATTACGGGAGTTTGGGGGGATAAATGATAAAGTCCCTGAGAAGAAATTCATTAACCCAAACTCATATCTGGCTCTTAAAGATAAAGCCAGGAAGTTTTTAACTGACATTGGTTTTGAAGAAGAAAGTGCCATTTATAATCGCATTATGGAACGTTTGGCACTTGTAACTGCAGAGGATGTGAATTTGCTGCATTCAATAGAAGAGAAATTAAGGAAGAGAATTGGTGAATAGCTGATTTATTCCTAATTTAATTTTAATTGAGAAGACTGAAGACCTTCCATAACAAAACCCAGGGTAAATGAGGCTATACCGAATGTTGCCCTGGGTGATTAAAAAGGATAAGAGAAAACGCGGCACACATGCATGCTACCATGAAATGAAAACATCGCATGCCGCATGAATAAGAATGATGGAAAGGATTACACATTTATTTCCTAATTGTACCTTGAACGAAATTCCTGCTCACCGTCGCCACTTTTACTATATTACATAACAACGCCTCATCGCGACGGCTGGATAATCAAGGGACACTCTTAGCCCAGGGCAAAACAACGTGACGCCCTGGGCTGATATATCGAAGGCTTTCAGCCTTCATAACGAAGACCTGTTCAGCCTAAAGATTCTATTTTCCGGCATGATGCAGGGTATACCCGGACCTAACAAGGACGCTACGCTGATCGGAGGGCTATTTTATTTAAACGGATTTAAGTTGTTATCTTTCATGGAGTTCGTCCCTGTTGAATCTAAATCCTTCCGCATTCACTTTCACCGTGGTAAACGATTTGGCTTTTTTATATTCTTTTCTCTGTTTAGGTTCATCCACTGTAAAAGCAATGACTTCAACCTTTTTACCCACGTAATTATCGGGTAATGTCAAGGTTAAAATATTATTGTCTGCTGTAACAATTGTACGTATCATAATTCTGCTTTTTGTTTACGAAGATACATAAAATTACATGCTAATATATAATCAAAGCTACTTTCCAGGACGATGCCCCCGTTGGGGGTAGACAGTCTGCCGAACAGGCAGGCGTCCTCACTATGACCTGGCAACCAAGGCCTCCGGCCTAAAGAATTATCTAAAATACTCCTTACTTTTCTAAATACTCATTAACAAACCAATCCTCCAAATCCCATATGTTTGCTATTATGGTTTAGTCAAATATATAAATTATTTAAAATGATTGTCCGCTATGGTACCTATTGATTGAACTCACAAATATCACGGCACATGAAAATTTAATAGCCACGAATGCACGAATGACAAAGTCATTCGAAATTTGTGTTCATAAAGAATTTATTATTAAATGATTAGACACCTCAATATTCAATAGAAAATTATTCAGAGGTAGTTCCAATTTGATTCCATTCATTCGTGCACCAGCCTGCGGCGGGCAGGTTCGTGGCAAATATAGTTTTGGTATAAACCCGGATAATCATTTAATTTAATTAGACATGAGCTTTCATCCAGAACAAATGAAAAACGATTAGATTCGGCCATTGAGAAACGCAAAGATGGAAAATCCTTTGAAAAGAAACTTATTGAATTAAACCAGGAACATCGCTTGATTTATCAGGTAAAAGACGATGCCATTCTGATTGCTGAATGCCGCTTGCATTACGATTAACATTTAATACCGGCCAAACGTCCTAACCATCCTTATGATTTGTTTCTTTAAATCTTCAGTCAACATGTTTGGTTTCATCCGCCAGAGCCAGTTACCTTCTGTAGTAGATGGAAAGTTCATCCGGCTGTTTTCATCCAGTCCCAGCCAGTCTTGCATGGGAATGACAGCCAGCTTAGCTACCGAAGCATAAGTAATCCGTATCATTTCTGTATGACAGTTTTTTTCCTTGAGCTTTTTCCCGGTGTACCGTTTAAAGCGTTTTATTGTTGCAGCATCCACCTCCTTACGGAACCATCCTTTCATGGTATTGTTGTCATGCGTACCGGAATAGGCGATGCTGTTGTATTCATGATTGTTGGGCACATGCTGCAAAAAAGGCATGTTTTCACCAAAACCAAATTGTATGACCTTCATACCTGGTAAGTTGTAATCGTCTCTCAAATCGTATACTGCCTGATCGATTTGTCCCAGGTCCTCTGCCACAATGGGCATGTCAGGAAATGCTTTTTTTACAACATCAAAAAAATCATTTCCCGGGCCCGGAATCCATTTTCCGTAAAGCGCTACATCATGCTCAGCTGGTACTTCCCAGTAGGCACTGAACCCTCTGAAATGGTCGAGTCGAAGCAGATCAAACCATTCCAGGTTTTTTTTGATCCTGTTTATCCACCATTCATAATTGTTTTTTTTCATCACATCCCAACGGAAAAGGGGCATACCCCAAAGCTGGCCATTTTCGTTGAAATAATCCGGTGGCACTCCGGCTACAGCTTCCATTGATTTATCAGAATTAAGCCGGAACAGATGCGGGTGTGCCCATACATCGGCACTGTCGTAGCTAATATAGATGGGCAGATCACCGAAAATGTCCACACCTTTTTCATGCGCATATTGTTTTATTTCCTGCCACTGCTTAAAGAATATAAACTGTCCGAAAATCGTTCTTTCGATGTCATAGGCATATTGGTTACGGATTTCCTGTAACGCTAGTGGTTGTCGATCCCGGTATTCCTCAGGCCATTCATTCCATGGTTTATCATTAAAATGATTTTTTATGGCCAGAAACAGGGCAAAGTCGTGTATCCAATATTCCTCTTTGTCTTTGTATTCTGCAAATTCTTCTTTAAGCTCATGATGTGGATCTGACTTATAGTTTTCAAAAGCTTTTGTTAAGAAGCTGTTTTTCGCTTTTTCTGCCCACGCAAAATTTACTTTTTCTGTGGATTTTATCTTAAGGTCATTTATATCAGTGTTTGACATTAACCCCAGTTTTATCAAATGCTCCGGATCCAAAAACAACGCGTTCCCTGCAAAGGCCGAATAAGAACTGTATGGAGAATAGCTCATTTGCTGACTGGTAATGTTTAGTGGTAAAACCTGCCAGTATCGCTGGCCGGTTTCATGCAGAAAGTCGATAAAGCGTTTTGATGGCCCACCAAAACCGCCTATCCCATAGCTGCCCGGAAGGGAGGACACATGCATCAGTATTCCCGCCCGGCGTTTAGGCTCATGAGGTATTCCACCGAAAACACCAAAAGGAACAATTTCAAAAGCATCTTCAATACGCAGTTCACCTTTGGGTTTGAGAATGTTTTTTGTGAGCCTGTTCTCCCATTTTGGTGGGGAGAAAGCTGGTAATTTCACACGGGTATTTTTCCAGTTCGTGCCAAGGGGTTTTTCTGCTGTATTTAAAGGCAGAATCAACAGTAACCAATCATCGCGGTACCTGCGGCAAAATGCCACCACATGTTTTTTGTATTTTCCTTTCACCTCAAGGGGAATGTATTCACCTTTTAAAAACAGGTTTTCATGTTCCTGCCTTTCTTTTAATGTGATGTAAGAAATCCATTGTTTGATATTTCCGTTGTTGGCATTTTCCCATAATCGGGATAAGGCTTTTTCCGGGTTTTTTGTGAATTGTCCCTTCATGATCCGCAGATTGGTTGAAAGGGCCTCATAATCCACAGGTGTCCTGTTGTCCGGATCAACAAAACTCAGGTTCCATGTTTCACTCCCCTGAAACGTATCCGGAACACCCGGAACTGTATTTTTCAGGATTAGTTGGGTGATGGAATTCACCATGCCATGTGGAATAATATCTTTCATGAACGAAAGATAGGAATTTAAAAATTCACTTTTATCGGTTAAAATAGCTTTTATGAATTTAAGTGTATTGTTTTCATACACCGTATCCGGATTGCTCCAGGATGATGTTTCCTTGGCTTCGCGCATCACTTTGGTAAAGTATTCCTGTAACCGCTCTACATAGGATTCATTAATTACAGCATCCATGGGAAGATGGGCACAAAGGGCCTGATAAATAAAATATTCATCGTTGGGCGTTGGCATTTCTTCGCCATTTTGTATGGTTTTTTTATCAGCATTCAACGATCGCCATTGCCGGGTTATATGTATCCATTTTTCAGGAATATCACTGATGATATTCAACCTGGCACGGGCATCTTCCCCTCGTTTGGTGTCATGTGTTGCAGTGGCATTCATGGTAAGCGAATATTTCTCCAGCCGTTCCAGCATCAGAGAATGGAATGCGGCGGTGTTAATGCCAAAATCACCCGGCGTATCGCCAACCTCATTATGTGCAATAAAAGGGTTGTACGAATAAAAGGCTGTGTCTTCAATGCCTTTGGCCATCAAGGGGCCGGTAAACTGCATGCAATGCCTGAAAAACGTATCTATCTGTTTTATTTCTTTTCCAGAGCGATGTTCCAGGGATGTAAACAACTCTTCAAGGGCTTTTACAGCATAGTAGTGATTTTTTCCGCGGGCTTTCTCAATTATTCTGTTAAGGATATCCTGCAGTAATTCTTTATGTTGGGCCGAAAGGGTAGAGGCTGTATTATAGATCTTATAAACCGGGCAATGCACCAGAAATTCAGCAATGGCTTTTTTGATTTCTGCCTGTTGATATTCCTCCTGTATGATGGATTCAATAGCCATGCATTCGGCAGTAAGATTGTCAAGCTCACCCTGTAAGCGATTATAAAGGATGAAACGTTTTTTCTCCAAACTCACAGTTTCAAAATCGAACGATTTATTCTTCCATTCCCGGTAATAGGAGTGGAGCAAATCCATGTTGTTGGTATTTGTCAGAAGGCTGTTTACAATACCCAAAAAGTCATACCCTGTACTGCCTTCAACAGGCCAGCCTGGTTCAAGGCTTTCGTCTTTTTCAAGAATTTTTTCTACAACCAAATAGGTTTTTTCACCACATAACTCACGCAAATTCTTAAGGTATTTACCTGGGTTGTAGAGCCCGTCAATATGATCAACCCTGACCCCATCAATGGTGTTGTTATCAATCCAGGCACTAATCAGTTCATGATAAATGGCGAATACCCTGTCGTCATGAATATTCAGGCAGATGAGCCCGTTAATGGTAAAAAACCTGCGGTAATTGATTTTCTTCTCTGTGGTTTTCCAATGAGATGGCAAATAGTTGAGATGGCCTATCAGCGCGTTCATCTTTTTACCGTCCTCATTGAAAAGCGTTATGGCTTCGTCAATATAGTCTTTTATCCCGGAGGTATTATTTTGGTAATCCCGATATAAAGCGGCTATTTGATTTTTCCAGCCTTCTTTTTTGTTTTCAAATTCCAGAAAAGATTGGATAACAGCCGGACTGGTTTTTTCAGGATCGATTTGAAGAATAATCGGATAGGTTTTTTTTGATACCGGATAGTGGTCATCAAAATATACCAGGAAAAATCCTTTTTGGTTAAACTCAAGCCTAAGCTCTTTGTTTTTTATTATTTCCTCAATGGGTTCTCCAAAAAAGGGGAGCATGATCTTTTCTGAGAGCTCAGCGTCAGGATGGTTTCTGAGAATATCAAAAAAGAAATGAAATACAGAGACGCGGCCCTGCAGCAATACATCATAAATCCATGGGTTTTCAGTGGAATAAGCCATGTGGTTGGGGACAATATCTTGTATCCACCCTATTTTCTTATCCCTTAACTTCTGTATCAATTGAAAAAATTCTTCTTCGGTACCTATTTCAGGATTTATCATCAGGGGATTAGTAACGTCATAACCATGTGTACTACCGGCAACAGCTTTAAATATCGGGGAAGCATAAATTGTCTTTATTCCAAGTTTTTCAAGGTAGGGAATGATGTTTTTTGCCTGTTTGAAGGTAAAATCCTTATTAAATTGTATTCTGTAAGTTGATACCGGATTATATGTCTTCATTGTAT
>CAZZBU010000077.1:11959-17927 GCA_964652315.1 uncultured Bacteroidales bacterium | reverse complement strand
ATATGCCCTGGAATTTGTGATTTCAATCAATAGGTATCTTAGCGGACAATCATTTTTATTTATTTTCCGTCTGCAATTTCAATGGATTAATCTCTTCTCCCCAATACACTGTAGTGTGCGGGAATGGTATTTCAATGTTTTGTTCATCGAAAGCATATTTCAGGCGGCGACGGTATTCGCGACCCACAGTCCATTGCTGGATGGGTTTGGTTTTCAGCCGGGCCTTAATGACCACTGCACTATCAGCAAACTGGTCTATACCAAACACTTCAAGCGGTTCAATAATATTGGGGCCAAAATCAGGATCGTTTTTCAGTTCCTCGCCCACTTTTTTCATTACTTCCATTACCTTGTCCACATCTTCTTTGTAGGCCACCCCCACATCAAACACCATGGCCGACCATTCCTTGGTCATGTTGGAGAGGGTGTTAATTTTTCCGTTCTGAAATACATGCACAGTACCGGAGAAATCACGCAGCGTGATGGTCCGCAATTCAATTTTTTCCACTAATCCACCGGTTCCGTTAATGATGGCCACATCACCGGCACGTAGCTGATTCTCGAGGAGAATGAAAAATCCGGTAATAAAGTCCCTGACCAGTTCCTGTGCCCCGAAACCAACAGCCAGACCAATGATACCGGCACTGGCCAGGATGGGGGCAATATCCACTCCTACTTTTTTCAGGATAACCATAATCAGCACAAAAAACAATACAATTTTTGTCACCCCCTCAATAATTCCAAACAAGGTATTAAGCCGTTTTTCTGCTTCACTGGCATCCACTTTTTCATGGCGGGCAGCACGATCAACCATCGCTTTTTTCAATTTTTTCAGGGAATAGGAAACAATGCGCAGCGTAATAAAAACAGCCAGCACAATAAATATAATACCCGGTAACTGTTCAATAATCCAGGTTTGACTTTTATCAACCAGGTCAGACCAAAATTCTTGTGAAAATAGATTTTCCATGATTTTTTTTTGATTTTGAATAATGATAAAATAACAGGGATTAGGTAAGATTGTTTATTGAATGACTATTGGATTCGGTCTTTAAAATCTGTCTGATTAATGGTTTTTTACATGAACCTTCAGTCAAATTATTCAGTTAACATCAATAATGAATAACATTGAAGCTTAGATCACCAAATTGATAAGGCATCTTTTACCGTCAAAGCAATGTATTTTTAAATGGTTTTGTTATTTTTAGCGTAAAATTATTCAGAGTGATTTACTTCTAATTTACACAGGAGTTGATGGGGATATAATGACTAAAAGTACACGCAAAAACATAAAATCAAAACCATCTGATTCTCAATTACCTATAATAGGTATTGGAGCCTCGGCAGGTGGGTTAAATGCTTTGAAAAAGCTTTTTGCTAATGTACCAGAAGACAGTGGGCTGGCTTATGTTATTGTAATTCATCTTTCACCGGAACATAAAAGCGTGTTGGCTGAGGTGTTGCAGCCTTACATTAAAATGCCGGTACAACAGGTTACGAAGTCCGTGCCCTTAAAACCAAACCATGTTTATACTATTCCCCCTAACGCCAACCTGAATACCATCGACACTCACCTGCGGCTCTCAGACCTGGAAGAAAAACGCAGTGAAAGGGCTCCCATCGATCATTTTTTCCGCACACTTGCAACCACCCATAGAGGTTATTCAGCCGGCATCATTCTTACCGGTACAGGTTCTGACGGTACCCTTGGACTGCGCGAAATAAAATTAAAAGGCGGTTTAACGATTGTGCAGGATCCCTCCGAGGCAGAATATGACGGTATGCCACAGAGTGCAATCTCTAACGGGCATGTAGATATGGTCCTGCCCCTTAATAACATAACATCACATTTCCTGAAATATTTCTCTACCAAACCAATTATTGAATCACTCGATAAAGAGAAACCGGATGAGAAAGAGCAGCACCTGATACAAAAAATATTTGCCCTGGTCAGAGCCCATACCGGCCGCGATTTTTCGAGGTATAAACTTTCAACTATTCTCAGGCGACTTCAACGGCGTATGCAGCTCTTTCAAATAGAAAAACTTAATGAATATTTGGATTTGCTGCGCAAAAACCCGGAAGAAGTACAGGCCTTACTAAATGATTTTCTTATAAACGTAACTAACTTTTTCCGTGACCCGGACGCCTTTAATCATTTAGAAAAACATGTCATTCCAGCCCTATTTAAAAACAAAACTAAGGAAGAGCAGATACGCATATGGTCGGTGGGTTGTGCAACAGGTGAAGAAGCCTATTCGGTTGCGATATTACTGGCTGAAACAGCAGATAAAACCGGATCATCTCCCAGCGTACAAATATTTGCCTCGGATTTGCATGAAATATCCATAAAAAAGGCCCGTGAAGGCTTTTTCCCGGATGATATCATTGTCGATGTCAGTGAGGAACGGTTGAACCGGTTTTTTTTAAAGGAAGATGGCGGGTACCGCATTAAAAAAGAAATCAGGGATCAGATAGTTTTCACACCTCATAACCTGCTGGGTGATCATCCTTTTTCCCGCCTCGATTTAATTGTATGTCGTAACCTGCTTATCTATCTAAAGAAAGAGGTACAACGCGATGTCTTTGAGCTTTTCCACTATTCGCTCAACCCTGAGGGGATCTTAATGTTGGGAACCTCCGAACATCTTGAAAGTACGGAGTTGTTCAGTGTGTTGAACAAAGAGTATTCATTCTATAAAAAAAGGAATATCAACGGACCCGAGCCACAGTTACCGGTATTCCCTAAGGTACAGAACAATACTACGCATGAAAAATCAAACAAGGCTGCACCTGCCATGGTTTCTTTTGGCCGACTTCATCAACAGATACTTGAAAAATACGCACCTCCCAGCCTGTTGCTGAGTCCGGATTATCAAGTGTTGCATGTCTCGGAAAACGCAGGAAGGTACCTTAAGGTTCAGGGTGGTGAATTAAGCAGGGATGTCTTTAAGTACTTGAATTCGGAGCTGCAGATGGAGTTGCGATCGACAATCTATGCGGCTAAAGACAATGAATCCACAGCCCGATCCAAACCCATATATTTTAAAATAGACGGGGAAAACAGGAAGATACACATCACAGTAAGGCTGATAAGGCAACCTGTGAATGAATATGTTATTTTGGTGATGTTCGAGGAAAGCGACAGTGTTTCACTGGAAGAACAACCTGAAGATTTTGCCACTGACACGGATAAATTGCATTCCAAACGTATTGAGGAACTTGAAAGCGAACTGCGGGAGACACAACAGCGTTTGCAGGGGATTATTGTAGAATACGAGACCAACCGGGAAGAGATGAAAGCTTCCAATGAAGAACTTCAGAGCACCAACGAAGAACTCCGATCGACAATGGAAGAACTGGAAACCAGCAAAGAAGAACTGCAGTCGATGAATGAAGAACTGACCACGCTGAACCAGGAAAACAGGAACAAAGTAGAAGAACTGGGCCAGCTTTCGGATGATTTGCAAAACCTGCTTTCTGCCACCGATATTGCTACCCTTTTTCTCGACCGTAAGATGCGAATTCTGCGGTTCACACCCAAACTGGGGGAGATATTCAATGTTAGAGAGACCGATCATGGCAGGCTTATTTCAGACCAGACCCATAAGCTTGGATACGATAACCTGATAGATGATGCCAAAAAGGTATTAAAAGACCTACAGCCAATTGAAAAGGAAATACAGGATACAAAACAGAATACGTATCTTGTCAGGATTTTGCCCTACCGCAGCGGAAAGGACAAAATTGAAGGCATCGTAATTACGTTTATAGATATTACCGGCCGAAAACAAGCAGAAGAATCCTTGAGAATAAGTGAGGAAAAGTATAAAACACTGATCGGTGTTTCGGCTGCCATAGTATGGTCTACCAAGCGTGACGGACAGGTGGAGGAAGACTCCACATCATGGAGGAAATACACCGGCCAGACCTATGATGACTGGAAAGGCTGGGGCTGGTTGGATGCCATCCATCCCGATGATAAAAAATCAGCAACAATAAAATGGAAAAATGCTGTTAAACAGGAAAAAGTATTTAAAACCGAGTTCAGGGTCTATCATGCGCAAACAAAAAAATACAGGTGGACAAGCGTTCATGCAGCCCCTTACAAATCCAAGGAAGGCGAAATTCTGGGGTGGATAGGCATGAATTTCGATATAGATGATCTTACTGAAACAGAAAAAACTCTCAGGACATCGGAAGAAAGGCTACAGTTAATAATGGAAAGTGCCAGGGATTATGCCATCTTTACTTTTGATAAAGACCGGAAAATAGACGACTGGAATGCAGGGTCGGCCCGTTTATTAGGCTACCAAAAAGATGAGATTATTGGTGAAAAAATAGACCGGATTTATACCCCTGAAGATAGTGAAACGCAACCCCAAAAAGAGGCACAAAAAGCCCTGACGTATGGCAGAGCCCAAAGTGAGCGCTGGTATGTACGCAAAGATGGCACCCGGTTCTGGGGTAATGGCATGACTATGCCGCTGCGTGATAAGAACAACAACCATTTTGGCTTTTTAAAAATCATGCGTGATCATACCGAACGCATGGAAATGGAAGAATCGCTGCGGGAAGCAAAAAAAGCATCGGAGCGTGCTGCCCGGGCTAAGGATGATTTTCTGGCACACATGAGCCACGAAATACGCACACCATTAAATGCCATTCTGGGACTGGGCCACCTGTTGCTAAAAAAGAATCCCAGGCAGGATCAGGTTGAAAATTTAAAAATCCTGAAATATTCATCTGAAAGCCTGCATGCCATTATCAATGACATCCTTGATTTAAGCAAATTGCAGGCTGGTAAAACCCCGGTGCATGATGAGAAATTCAACCTCCGCGATTTATTGGATAATATTTATAAACTGCACAGGGGATTGACGATTGAAAAGAATATTGACTTTTCACTTCACATCGACGAAGGCGTACCGGAAATAATCCGTACGGATAAGTTGAAAGTAATGCAGTCATTAAATAACCTGCTAAGCAACGCCATTAAATTCACGCCTGAAGGCAGGGTAGATTTATCTGTAATACTACAAAATAAGAATGCAGAAAAATCCCGTCTGAAATTTGTTGTCAGCGATACAGGCATTGGCATTCCCAGAGAAAAGATAGATTCCATCTTTGAAACATTTAGTCAGGCTGATAGCAGCACCATCCGGCAATATGAGGGAACCGGCTTAGGTTTAACCATAACCAAAATGTATGTTAAAATGCTTGGCGGCCTGATAAAGGTAGAAAGCGAAGAAGGAAAAGGATCTTCCTTTTCCATTATTTTGCCAGTTAAGACAGATACAGCCACTCCTGTTAAATACAAGAAAAAGAAAAAATCACAGAAAGAAACTGAAAACTTACTGGCAAACGTATCCTTATTGTTAGTGGAAGATGCAGAATTCAACCGCATGATATTCGAACAGATATTTAATATATGGGGCATAAAGTATGAAGAAGCTGTCAACGGCGAGCAGGCATTGGAGTTTGCAGAAAAAAAGGTGTACGATGTTATCCTCATGGATTTGCGTATGCCTGTAATGGATGGATATGAAGCCACGCGAAAAATTCGTAAGCTTAATGAGTATAGAAACAAACCAATTGTAGCCCTAACGGCTGATGTATCTGATAAAGTAAAAAAAGAAGTAGAACTCGGCCTGTTTACCGATTTGTTAATAAAACCTGTTGACCCGGATAAGTTGAAAGAAAAAATCCTGTCATACCTTGCAGATGACGACTAACTTTTGGAAAAAACATGATCCGGATCATAACTAATCCGGGTTTTATTTGTTTTCTTTATAGAAGTCAAATAATAATGCTATGACAAAAGTTAGATACAAAAAGAAAGAAGATCCTTACGGACATGCACCAAAAAATCTGATGAGCGAGTATAATAAACCACTCGGGAAAAAATCCATGTATGCTGAGTTGCATCCTTCGCAGCACAAGAAGTTGTATAAATAGAAGCTGAAAG
>CAZZBU010000077.1:0-11859 GCA_964652315.1 uncultured Bacteroidales bacterium | reverse complement strand
AAAGCTGATTGTGTTCATTCCGGCACTTATCAGGTTTGCTGGAAAGAGGATTTGTACAAGATCCTGTAGATGAAAGGATAAATTTCGCATGCCACACATAGGCCCAGGGCAGCCTCAAGAAAGGAAAACAACCCTAAAATACCAGTTAGCGAAAAGGTAACAATTGAATACCCGAAAACAAAAAACAGAATAATAAGGCTGGTAAACACAAACCCAATGCGGGCGGCAAATAGCTTGGGCCCGGCATTAATCATAACATTACCCAGCTTAAAATAACTTACTGCACTGCGGGATAAAAAAGCCAGCGGGCTGTATTTTCCCCCGTCAGCCGCACGGATTAAAAAATCGACCCATAAAATAATCAGAGGCAACAGATGCCAAGTAAGGCTGAAAACAATCAATAACAACACTGTAAACGCGCCATTCAGGCGTGCTACCCGTTCATTAATTTTATTGGGTGATATGGGGCAAAATGCATTTGATGTCATATGCGTAAATGTTATGAATTGTTGTGACAAAGGTAGGGAGTGTGGATCATTCTTAAAATAACACATTCAGGGTATTTTGTATCCCGCAAATGTGGGAAGACATAGAGATGGGCGGGCCTACCATGGGCATAGGCGGGCTTTCAGCCCTTTTCTTGTTTTACGACTGGTTTTCCCGGCCCTGCGTTGTCTCTCCCTTGCGGTGTGACAGCCTTGTAGGAAGAAAAATATCGTTCATAAATACCAAAGGTGCGCTATCAATAGCCAGGTCCAACGGGCCTGGAAAAGGAAATCACCTCACCATTTCATTTGGGAAGCGCCAAAGGTGCGTCATCAAATATTAAAATCCAGGCTGTCGCTTAATCCTGAGCGGAGGGCATATACCACAAGTTCTGAGACACTGTTGATTTCGAGCTTCCGGAAAATGTTTTTCCTGTGGGATACGATGGTGTGAAAACTCACGTGTTTTTGTTCAGCAATTTCCTTGGTGGTCAGTCCGTTGGCAATGAGTTTTACAATTTCTAGTTCCGTGGGCGTTAAAGAAACCTGTTTGTTATCAGCCACTTCTTCCTGCACGTCCATCAGCACATCCAGCACTTCATCGGAATAATATTTTTTATTTTTCAGGGCGGCATCCAGGGCAGCTTTTATGTCATCATCAGTTGCAGTCTTATAGAGGATACTCTTTATTCCAATCCTGTTCAGCTCATTTAGCTCATTCCTGTTTAATTGATTCGTAAGAATGATTGTATGTAAATCTGTAAATTCCTTCATTATGTTGCCCACGGTTTCAAAGGCTACACGCTCAATAGTCCTGAAATCAGTTATCAGGAAATCCGGTTTTAGCGTCTGAAGTTTTTCGTTTAAATCCCGTATGTTATTGGCATATCCTTGAACAGCATATTCCGGCCATCGATCGATGATGGTTTTAAGCGCTTCAACAATCAGGTATTGCGAATCGCAAATAACGATGCTATATACTTGTTTACTCACTGTCTGCAAATATAGTGCATACGAACGGAATTGAATGCAATCAGTCGTTGGTGTTCAACGGAAAGGCAAGCATGAAGGCACTGCCCTCATTTAATTCTGAAGAAACATGAATCGTCCCCTGGTGCAGGGTCACAATGCGTTTCACAAGCGACAACCCTATCCCATGTCCTTTCACCGGTGGTGCATTGCTGGCACGGTAAAAGGGCTGAAACACATTATCGATTTCTTCCGGTGGTATTCCAATGCCTTCATCTTCAAAAGATATACGTAAATGATGTTCATCAACCCCAAGCAAAATTCTACTTTTATGACTTTTTGAATATTTACACCCGTTTTCAATCAGGTTTATAAATGCTGTTGATAACAACTGGGGGCTGCCGGTGATATTAAAATGTTGTTCAGCAAAAATCGTGTCATCAAAGTGAATGATAACATCATATTCAGGATGCACTTTAAGGATTTCAGCCCTTGATCTCCATAAAATTTCATCGATGCGGATGGTGTCAAACGACTCGTTTGTGATTTCATTTCCGGCCCTGGAAAGCACCAGAAGTTTATTTGCAAGTTGATTCAGGTTTTTAATGTCTTCAAGTACCGAAACCAGGGTAGTCCTGTATTCCTCATTGCTCCTGTTCTGCATCAACGCTACTTCGAGCTGGCCGGTGATAACCGTAAGCGGTGTACGCAGTTCGTGAGATGAACTGGAGACAAAGCTTTTCTGTAATAAAAAAGCAGACTCAAGCCTATCCAGCATAGTATTAAATGTGTTTGCCAGCTGTGCCAGCTCACCATCTTTATTTTCGGAAACTATCCGGATGCCGAGATTATTAATGTCTACTTCATTCATTTGTTCAACCAAACGGCTGACCGGGTGCAATGTTTTTCTTGTAAAATAGAAACTAAATGCGATGATGAGCACTACATTTATTATAAAAAGGACCAGAAAAACCATGATCAATTCATGAGTGCCGCTAACGAAGTATACCAGCAGGTAAGAAAGCAATACCAACAGGATCAGAATAATTACTACTGGATTCGCTATTCGTTTATAAAAACTCATGATTTATCATCAAACAAATATCCCAATCCAATGCGAGTATGGATCAGTTTTGTTTCAAAATCCTTATCAATCTTTTTTCTGAGGATGTTTACGTATACATCCACTACGTTAGTACCGGTATCGAATGAAATGTCCCAGACTTTCCCGGAGATATCAGCCCGATCGACTACCCTTCCTTTATTGCGCATAAAATACTCCAACAATGAAAACTCTTTTGCCGTAAGTTCAATGGTTTTACCTCCACGGCGTGCCAGCTTCCGGTCCAAATCAAGTTCGAGATCGGCAACCTTCAATGTATTGGAACTTTGTCTGATTCCTGAAGAACGTTTTACCAGGGCCTTGATACGCGCCAGCAACTCTTTAAACTCAAAGGGTTTTACCAGATAATCATCAGCACCGGCATCAAAACCATCAAGCTTATCTTCGGTAGTACCCATGGCCGTGAGCATCAGGATCGGTACATTTTCGTTTTTTTCACGAATTTTCCGGCAAAGCTCCATGCCATTTGTATGAGGCAAAATAACATCCAACAATATAACATCAAACGGTTCGCGGGTAGCCAGGCGTTCGCCCATCTGACCATCGTAAGCAATGCTTACATCGTATCCCTGCTCCTCAAGGCCTTTTTTTATAAAAGCAACAACCTTAGGTTCATCTTCAATTACTAATACTTTCACCTTTACTGATTTAACCGTCTGCAAAGGTACACTTACCTTATTATAAATAATCATATCAGGCAGGTTTTTTCCTATATGCGAAATACATTGATACCATCTCAAGTGCTTTTTTTATGGCCTCATTAATTGGATAATAGGTGACAGAAAGGACAGATCCATTCCATACAACTGCATATCCGGAGCATTACTAAGAATTAACTGTTTAGAACTTGTTTGTATCCGTTTTTTTAATCTTATGATGAAAAAACGATTTCGCTATACACAGGTTTACTGACAAATGAATTGCCGCTATTCCGTTGTGTGGCTGCTTCCAGAATGACATTTAACATAGATGAATATGACATATTCTGAAAAGCGGCCATTTTTGCCAGATGACCGTCCCAACACCAACCTGGATTGGGGTTCACTTCGAGCAATTTTGGAACGCCTTTGCCATCAAGTCGCCAATCGAAACGCACATAATCCCTGCAGTCGAGCCGTTCGGACAAGCGCAGGCACCAGGTTACAATTTGTTTCTCGGTTTCAGGATCAAGATTGGCCTCAATAGAACGCAAATTTGTAAAATAAGGCGAATCCTGTAACCATTTTGCTTCATACCCGCATATTTGTGGCAAACCTTCTGGTAACTGTGAATAGTCTTCTTCGATTACCGGCAATACATTATAGGTCTCCGGCGGATTACCAATGATACCTACGGTAAGGTCCTTCCCCGGCAAAAATTCTTCTACCAGGATGGGTTTATCATACCCGAGTTTATTTCTTGTTTTCAGGATGGCATCGTTCAATTCTTCCACATTATACGCCACGCTGCGTTGGGTAATACCAAAACTGGAATCGCCAAAGTTAGGCTTGGCAATAACAGGAAATTCGATCTGCATTTCAAATACATTATCTTCCGGCTTAATATAAAATGCATCTGCCACCGGTATATCCATCTCCTTGGCAATACCACGAATCAAGGATTTATCATAACAATAAGCCAGGCACTGAGGATTGGAACCGGTATAAGGTAATTTAAGCATTTCCAAAAGGGCCGGCACATGCAACTCGCTCCGGGCATCATTATTAAACCCCTCATCACAAAGGTTAAATACCAAATCAATTTGCGTACGCATTTTCTGCAGTGTAGGAATCAAGGTATCATGATTATTCAGGTAGGTGAATTTATAATCGGGCAATGCACTCAAAGCCAATTTCAGTTGATCAATGGTGTTATAATCATCTTCATCAAATACGGCTTCTGGTTTTACGATATCATTCTTATTTGGATCGCCAAGCAATACAGCCACATTCTTTACCTGACCCAGCTTTTGTTTTACAGGCGACCATGCCTTTACGGCCTGAGATGAAATGATTATGCGCCGTTCCATCATGCCTAAATCCTGATTCCGGCTGGAGTCGGTATTGTAATTATCATTTTCAAGGATGTTTTTGAAACCTGCTGTTTTCAATAGTGCTGACAAGGTTTCTTTGCTATAGAGCCGTTCAGCATAAAACTGGTCAACAATAACTCCTTTTTTTATGTTTGAAATTACCTCACGGGATATCAACCGTTCCCGATCACTGGCAAGAGAGCGCTCGCGGCAGACAAAATGGTTTTTATCAATCCATTCCCAACTGCGGGGATTGAAGTTTTCGCGAAGGAAGTTACCATCAGCAACATCCAGCAGGAATTTTCCATTGGGTTTAAGCACACGGAGTACTTCTTTTAAAATTTTAATGTCATCATCAATGCGCTCAAAATAGCCAAAACTGTTCCCCAGGATCATCACCACGTCAAAGTTATCGGTTGGAAAAGGCAGCTTGCGTGCATCCCCTTCCCTGAAGGTAACGGGCAATCCTTCGGCGGCATTGATTTGTTTTGCCTTGTTAATAAGGTAATGTGACCGATCAAGACCAAACAGGTTTTTATAGCCCCTACGGGCCAACTCCAACACGTGGCGTCCCTGACCACAGGCCAAATCAAGTATTTTGTCTTCAGGCGATAATTCAAGAATACGCGAAAACATATCAAGTTCTGTAGCAGTAATGGATCGGTCTTCTACCACGTCAGCATCGGTCTTAAGATACATGGAGTTGAAAATACGCCGCCACCAGTCGGGCTGCAGAAACTCCTCCAGGTTACTTACCGGTCCGTAAGATGGAATGATTGATTTGCCATTTTTTTTGCTTCCGTTGTGCTTCTTCATTTTTAATAAATCGAATTAATTTGTTACTTTAATATAAATCAACACATTACGCACAGATGCATTGTGCTTTTTAATGCAGCAAAAATCACACAAGGGAATTAAAAGGTTATGAAGATGAAATTAAAAAGAGGTTAAAAAAAATTAATGCCCTTTTAATCCGGTCTTCATTCGTGATTAATAGATTTATGAGAATATGTTATTAATGATTTTGATATACCATGTATTACCTCTTTATAAAAAAAACCTTTGTGTAAAAAATACGTTTCGGGTAAACAATTTTTGTGTGATATTCTTTATAACTGTAAAACATAAACATCATGCATAAATTAGTTTTACTCCGACATGGCGAAAGCGAATGGAATAAAAAAAACTTATTTACCGGATGGACCGATGTGCCCTTATCTGAAAATGGCATCAAAGAAGCACAACAAGCCGGTGAGCTTCTGAAAAAGCATCGTTATGAATTTGACCTGGCATTTGTGTCGGTATTGAGGCGATCGCTGCATACGTTATGGATTGCCCTGGATATCCTGGATCAGCTTTGGATCCCCTGGGAGAAGTCGTGGCGTTTGAACGAGCGCCACTACGGCGGTTTGCAGGGGCTTAATAAAAAACAGACTGCGGAAAAATACGGCGACGATCAGGTCCATGAATGGCGGCGCAGTTACAAAACCCGTCCGCCACAACTGGAAAAAACAGATGAACGCTATCCCGGAAACCAACGCGTGTATCAGGATCTGCCACCCAATGAACTGCCGGTAGGTGAAAGCCTGGAAGATACGGTGAACCGTTTCCTCCCTTACTGGCAGGATACCATCGTACCAGCCCTGAAAAATGGTAAACGCATCATCATCTCGGCTCATGGCAACAGCCTGCGTGCACTGGTCAAGCACCTTGATAATATTTCGGATGATGATATTCCCGGACTGGAAATTCCTACCGGTAAACCTTTGATTTATGAACTGAATGATGAACTGGTGCCGGAAAGGCATTATTACCTGGGGGAATCGTAGGAGAGAAGGAATATTTGGAAGTGTTGGATTGAGGCACGTTTATATTGCATTTTGAAGAAGTAAAAACGCACGGCCCTGTCCTTAAAAACTCCAGGCCGTGCATCTCACTAAAACACTTTGTGAAAAAGTTGCAGGTCTTTTTAAAACAAAATCCTCAATAAAAACCTACTCTTTAATTAAGACTTTGTCTCCCAAATTTTTATTATCGCAATTAAATCTCAGATAATAAGTACCCGATTCCAGAGACTGTCCATTTAATAAAATGGAATGACGCCCTTCGATTAACTCACTATCTACGAGGGATTGCATCCACCGACCGGTAACATCCATTAAATCAATCCGGACCAAGCCAGGTTTTTCGAGAAAATATTCAATGGTCACCTCATCAACGAACGGATTGGGATAAACCCTGAGATTTGTGAGAATATCCATTGCATCAATACCTACAGGGCTTTCTAAAATCGTGATATTAACCGTATCTGAACCCGTGTTGCCCATATCATCCATAACTAGCAACACCACTTCATGGTTACCAACCGGCAAGTCAATTTCTCCTGTAACAGCACTGGCAACAACTGAATCAGCAATAATCCAGGAAAATGATACGATATCACCATCCTCATCGCTACTTTGCGAACCGTCAAGGATAACGGTTTCGACACCATCCCCGAGCGTATCGGCAAGTACCCTGTCATTGCCAGCACGGGCAACGGGCAGAATTTGCTCAACAATTTCAACCGTAACCGTATCAGAGGCAGTATTTCCGTGATTATCTGTTACAACAAGTACAATTACATTGATCCCCAAGGGTAGATCCACTTCTGGTGTAACTCCGTTTGCAATCTCAACATCATCAATCAGCCAGGAATAATCTACTATTTCCCCGTCAGGATCCGTACTCAACGAACCATCCAGCATTATGGTTTCCTCTCCATCGGCCTGAATATCGGGCAGGGAAAGATCTTCTCCGGCATTGGCTATAGGCGAAATTACTTCAACAACATCAATGGTTATAGTGTCTGAGGCAGTGTTACCAAAATCATCAGTGACAACAAGCACTATATCATGTGACCCAAGGCCTAACTCCACCTCCGCGGTAATGCCGCTGGCTATTTCATTGCCATCTTCCCTCCAGGAATAAGTAACAATGTCTCCGTCCGGATCGTCACTTTGAGAACCATCAAGTGTAACTGTTTCAATCCCATTCGCTCCCAAATCGGGTATAACCACATCTTCTCCAGCATGTGCCAAGGGTTCAATCAACCCAACACAACCGGTTTGGGCATCACCTCCAAGACCGGATGGAACCGAGCCGTTGTTTGCAAGAAACAGCTTATCTAAATCGGCTCCGTCTTCCCGGAAACAGATGGTTAAGGTATGTTCTCCGGGCTCAAGCTGATAGATAACGGCCTGCCCGCCGGCATTGGAATTGTGCACATCATCCCAGTGCCAGTCACTGCTGGCTGGAATGCTGTTCCACAGTACCCACTCGGGACTGTCGTCCATATTCACCCAGAAAGAATCATCATTGGCAGAGGGGGTTCGTACCCTTCCCCAGAGTTTATAGGGGCCGGCTTCTTCTATTGTAAAGGTAATGCGTAAAAGATCAGATGCATTTTCGGAAGGTGCACCGATACTTTCAATGCCGGGAGTGGTTCTGATGTAAACACCACCAGAAGCCTGTGCGTTGGTTAACAGTTGCCAGGTAGATCCAACCTCTCCACACTCGGCTTCGAAATACATTTCAGTATTAAACAGACTTTCTACGGTTATGTTAATCGTATCAATATCAGTAGCCCCATCGTTATCAGTTACGGTTAATATGATTTTATAATTTCCAATATCGGCATTAAACGAATAAGTTTCGTCCCAGCCAACCTGCACACCATCTATTGACCAGGCATAGTTGGTAATGGTGCCATCAGCATCTGTGCTGGCAGTACCGTCAAGTGAAATCAGTTCAGTGGCATCTCCGTCCTCATCAATGATTACAGTGTCTTTGCCCAGATCAGCTATTGGCGCCAGATTACCGGCTTTACCACCATCCTGTGCATGGGTAGTAAAGGTGTTGACACTGTAGGCATCTACTGATGCATTTGCACTGCCATCGGTTACATTAACCCCTCCATCATTGACAACATTTTTGGTTGCCGAGGTAGTAAATTTTGTGAGGGTATCTACTGCACCATTGTTAATGCTGAAACTCAATTCGACAGGTTCAGCATTTTGGTTGATCACAACAATAACCAGGCTTGAATCTGTTTTAAAGGCGGATGTTTCAATGCCTGTCACTCCCTCCGCAGAAGCATCTACCCGAATATTTCCAGGTCGAACAAACTTGGTAAACTGCGACATAACGTAGCCTTTTTGGGTAATGTTGCCGGCATCATCAATCAGGCTGTAAAACCGGCGGATATACCACCACAAGTAAGCATTAAAATTGGCCAGCATGCAGTCATTTATCTCTACCCCCATATCCAGGGCCAGGGCCCAGTCATTTTCTTCCGGGCTGCCACTACCTGTGAGGTGTTCGGTCATCCAAACCTCTTTGCCCTTTTGCCTGGCCAATGAATAATCGAGCAAACCACCTCCATAAATATGGCCGGCTATGATATCCACGTTGGCAGCAGCATCCGGATCATTTAAAATAGAATCTGTATAGGGACGTCTGAACTGAAAGGATTCGGGAGCCATCACCGTATTTTCAATATTTTGGGCATTTTCCTTTAGGAAAGTAACCATTTCCTGCGAACTCCACCGGGTCCATTCCCCGTAATCCGGTTCATTTTGTACCGAAATGGCATGTAAATCCACGCCATTGTTACTCATAAAAGTGTTAAACCCGTTCAGGTGATTTACATATTCATCGTAATGTTCATAAGCAACCTTGCTGTATTCAGCATCCGGATCAAGCAATTCGGACGGAGCGTTCCAGGGGGTAGCGAAGACCAGAGCCCCTTGTGAAAGGGCGTACCGTGAAGTAAGTACCTGATCGTCAAAGCGGTTCGGGTCCGGATCAATATGAATTCTCAAAATGCTTAATCCGATATTTCCCGGGGCATTATTAAATGCTTTTTCCCGTTGATCTTCGTTTAAATCAGTAACCCAGGATGTATGATTCATGCCACCAAAACCACGGATAACCTGATGTTCGGAACCCATATCTATATTAACCGACTGTCCTGACAGTTGTCCTGAAAGGAATGTCAGTAATCCTAAAACCAAAATATGTGTCAAAAGTCTCATCTACTATTGTTCTTTTTTAATTATTACCTGTGTCTCTTCCAGACCTTCGGATCTGGCAGTAACCGTTATAGCTCCTGTCTCATCTTTTATCGAGCGCACAATAACAAGAGCCCGTCCATTAAAGGCTTCACGTTCATGTGATGAAAAGGCCGTCATATTGGTGGGATCACCATTATCAGTGGCTACAATCTCGCCCGCTCCTTTTACAGTAAAGCTTATGGGAGCATCTGAATCAGGCACTGTAAGTCCTTCCGAATCTGTAACCTTCACTGTTATGAAAGCAAGATCCTTCCCGTCGGCCATAATGAAATCCCGGTCAGCAACAGCTTCCAACCCTGCAGGCTCACCGGTTGTCTTAACCACTTGCTCAGCCCATTCTTCTCCATTTTTATGGGCGACAACTTTTAATTCACCGGGTTCGTAAACCACATCATCCCAACGCAGGCGGTATTCAAACTCGTCCTTTGTCTTTCGTCCCAGGGATTCACCATTCAGGAACAACTCAGCTTCATCCCCTGTTGTAAATACATGTACCGGTGTAACTTCACCCTCACGATCCGGCCAGTTCCAATGAGGTATGATGTGTGCCATGGGCAGATCCGGTCGCCAGTTGGCCTGATACAGATAAAAACGGCTCTTTTTAAAGCCAGCCAAATCTATCACCCCAAAATATGAGCTACGCGCTGAGTAATACGGGGTGGGTTCACCGAGGTAATCCCATCCGCTCCAGACGAAACCTCCGCCTACATAGGGATGTTGATCCAGCGAACGGAAAACCTTATCGGCTGAAGATCCAAAAGGCGCTGTATACAACTCATAGGCACTCACATGCTGTGTCTCAGGATTTCCACCCTGCCCGTCCTCAACCGGTGCGCTGATGCCGTCAAAGACCGGGAATAAAAACTCACCCCGGCTGCTGACTGCAGCAGCATTTTCGCTGCTGATGATGAGCTTTTCAGGATAGGCTTCATGAAACCTGCGGTACAGAGGCGGCGTATTGATGCCTTGTAAATGAGAATAGGCAGGCGCATTGCGAATGCCCTCACCCTGATAATTCAGATTAATCAGATCCATTACCCCGGTAATGGGCATGGGAGGCTTGGCAAAATTCATGGATATGGTCGTAGGCCGTGTAGGGTCTTCATCGTGGGCAATATCATGAATTTGCTGAGCCAGAGCAGCACCGTCTTCGCCGGTATACTGCTCACCTACTTCATTACCCAGACTCCAGACAATAACTGAAGGATAATTTCTGTCGCGACGGATAAAGTTTCGTAAATCCGGTTCGTGCCATTCAGGAAATATCAGGTGAAAATCCAGCGGAGTCTTTTTCCGGGCCCACACATCAAAAATCTCATTTACTACAAGAAATCCCATGCGATCGGTAAGTTCAAGCAACTCCGGTGCCGGCGGATTATGTGCCATTCGGATGGCGTTACAACCCATCTCACGTAATATCTCAAGCTGACGTTCAGCCGCCCTTACATTAAAAGCCGCACCCAATGCGCCTAAATCATGGTGTTGATTGGCGCCTTTCAGATAGATATGTTCGCCATTGACAAACAATCCTGAATCTGCATCAAACCGCAGGGAACGAATGCCAAATTTTGTCTCATAAGAATCTACCAGTTTCCCATCCTGGGAAAGGTCGGTTACAGCAACATACATGTTGGGTGTCTGTGTAGGAAACGGTCCCCAAAGACGTGGATTATCCAGGCTTGCAGATCCTTTAACCTGACCTTGGTCACCTGCAGGCACCGTTACTTCCACTGGATCAAAAGATGCGACTGTTTCATCCAACCTGTTGCCATTTTCATCGAGTGCATAAATATTGGTAACCGCTTCTATAGCAGCATCCGAACCGCCATCGTTGTCAATGGTTAGTTCCATATTAATGGTAGCTGAAGATTCAGATACCTCGGGCGTTGTGATGTAGGTACCCCAATGTGCAATATGCACCGGGTTGGTTTTCACCAGCCAGACATTACGGTAAAGTCCTCCGCCAGGATACCAGCGCGATGAATGGTTTGGATTATCCAGGCGAATGGCAAGTTGATTATCGCCACCCGGAACAACATAAGGGGTAAGGTCAACACGCCAGGAGTTATAGCCATAAGGCCAGCCACCGACAAGGTTGCCATTGAGCCAAACCATGGCATACGACATGGCGCCATCAACATCAAGAAAGATGGATTT
>CAZZBU010000076.1:0-18210 GCA_964652315.1 uncultured Bacteroidales bacterium | reverse complement strand
CGTTATATCAGAATAGTGAACAGGAAGCGACTGAGGCCTTTAAATTTTTAAAATACCACTATAAATTTATGGGTATCCTGGCCATCATCATTTTGAGCTTTTATTTGATCATTATTTTAATCGGTGCAGCAGTAGGGGCTTTTAGCAGTATGTGGATGTAGCACTGGTACTAAGGAGCCGGAAAAGCACTACTTGGGACTTGGGCTTATCCCATTTGCCTTTGCATCTGTGCGACAATTTCCTGGTTATCTGCTGCTGCCTTATATGTTTAAAGATGATGTTTGGTTTTGCAGGATTGTTTTTCATGATTACCTGGCTGTCAGGAGGAAAGCACCATGATGCCGATTAACGCAAAGAAGATATCATTTCTCATAAATCCGGACGATATTAATTACCTTCAAAATTAGAATTATTTATAATTGAACCAACAGGTGGATTAAACACTGGTATTTATCTATACTTGCAAATAATAACTGATTGGGTTAGATTTGTCTGTAATACGATACTTTGCTTAAGTTTTGGAAAACAGCGAAAAAAAACTATTAGAAGCAATAAAACGCTCGGATTTGGATGCATTCAAAGATTTTTTTGAACGCCATTATTCCAACTGTTATCATTATGCCCTCCGTTTTGTTTCTGATAATGAAAATGCAAGAGATTTGGTTCAGGATAGTTACGTTTCATTCTGGGAAAACAGAAAAAAAATCCGTTCGGCTGTTAGTGGTAAAGCCTTGCTATTTAAAATTTTAAAGAATCATTGTCTGAATCACGTAAAAAGGGAAGAAGTAAAAACAAAATACAATGACCGTTCCTTGCTTGAAATAAAGAAAATGGAACTGAATTACCATGATGCATTAAATCCTGTCTTCGCAAAAATTCGTGAGGATGAATTGCAGAAGAGACTTGATGAAGCATTAAACCAGCTTCCACAGGACAGAAAAAGAATTTTTGAACTTAGCCGGTTTGAAGGGTTAAAAAATGCTGAAATTGCTAAAAAACTAAATCTTTCGGTACGTACTGTTGATACTCAGATATACAGGGCGGTGAAGGCTTTAAAGGGACATTTGAAAGAGTTATTCTGATATTTTTTCAAAAAAATGCATTTGCTGTACGCAATAAGTTTCTCATGGTTGTCTACTTATTAGTAACAATATAAATGGCACAAAAAATTATAAATAAAGAAATATTGATATCCTATTTTCAGGGAAATACATCTCCTGAAGAGAATGCCGAAATATTATCATGGTTACAGGATAAAAAGGATAATATTGTCTGTTTTCAGGAATTAAAAGACACCTGGTATTTATATCAGCCTGTTGAACATGTTACACCTGAAGCCTCAGAATGGGATAAAATTCAAAACAGAATACTAACAAATCAATCCAACATTCCTCAACGCAAAATTCTTCCGCTTGTATTAAAATATGCCGCTGTTTTTCTTTTTGGTTTTACCCTGTATTTTGTTTATGATAAGTTAATTGCTGAAAATGATCGAATAGAAAGCCTTGTACATACGCAAACTCAGTTTAATGAAATTATTGTACCCAAAGGTGAAAAATCGCAGGTGGTTTTGTCAGATGGAACAAGGGTGTGGTTAAACGCTGACAGTAAATTCAGATATCCTACTGATTTTAATGATGAAGATCGTACAGTGTACCTGGAAGGCGAAGCTTATTTTGATGTAGCTCACCATGAATCACAAACATTCATTGTAAAAACCGATGATATCAACGTTCGGGTACTGGGCACCAGGTTTAATGTGAAAAATTATCCTGAAGACGAATACATAGAAACAACGCTTGTAAGCGGTAAAATTGTTGTGGAAACCGGCAACAACAATGAACAGACGGTTGTCCTGAAGCCCAACCAAAAAGCCACTTTTTCTAAAGTGAAAGACAAAATTACAGTTGAAGATGATACCAGGCGTGAGTCGACACAATCCCTGCCCATCAAAAAGAAACCCATTTCAATTGCCAAAGTCGATACAGAGCCTATTATCTCATGGAAAGATCAGGAGCTGGTATTCGATAATGAAACTCTTGTGGAAGCAGGAGTAAAACTTGAGCGTTGGTTCGGAGTTAAAATAGAGGTAAACAATGAAGAGTTAAAAAATATCCGCTATAAGGGCTGTTTTGATAATCATTATACCCTGTTACAGGTGCTGGAAGTTATTAAATTAACTACACCTATCCGTTATACAACTTCGGATGATAAGGTAGTTATTGATATGGCAGAAGGAACTGAATTGCAAAAGAAAAAACGAAGATAGAATCTCAAATCTGTAACTAACTAATTAATGACGATTTGCTAACTAAAAACTATGAATGCCTATGAAGTGATTCTAAACCTAAGAAAAAAGAAAAAACCCTCAGAAAACTCCGAGGGTCATTCCGTTAAAATTTTATGACTAATGTTGAGCGTTTGCGATTGTCAACATTAGTAAATATTAACCTTTTATACTACAAATCTATGATAAAAAAATTTGTTCATGGGATAAGTATGCAAAAAAATCCCGCTAAACTATCTCAAATTATGAAATTAACTACTGTTTTGTTGCTTGCCTCAGCCCTTTCCGTGGCAGCAAGCGGGTATGGACAAAAAACTAAGATGTCCCTCGACATTAAAAACGGTACGATTGAAGACGTTTTTAATGAGATTGAGCGTCAAAGCGAGTTCAACATTTTTTATAAAGTTGGACAGGTTAATGTCAACAAACGCATTGATATTGAGGAAAAAGATGTGCTTGTAAGTCATGTTTTAAACCGGGTATTACCTTCTGATGAAGCTTCTTATGAAGTATATGATCGCATGATTGTAATTACCCCAACTGCAAAAGATGCAGATAAGCAAGAAATTACTGTAAAGGGAAAAGTTACCGATGAAAACGGCCAGCCATTACCAGGTGTAAATATTTTGGTGAAAGGGTCGGTATCAGGAGCAGTAACTGACCTTGATGGTAATTATACTATCAGCGTTCCAGGTACTGATGCCGTGCTGGTATTTTCTTATGTTGGTTATGTCACTGATGAAGTACCTGTGGGTGGTCAGACCGAAATCAACGTTACCATGTCACCTGATTTACAGGCATTGGATGAGGTCGTTGTGGTAGGTTATGGCACTCAGAGAAAAAGCGATCTTACTGCTGCTATTTCATCTATTGATGCTGAAGACCTACCAAAGACTGCATCTTTGAGCATAAACAATATGATTCAGGGCCGTGTTCCGGGTGTTGAAATTGTACCTGTCAACGGTATGCCCGGTGCCGGAGTGTCGATTAAAATCCGTGGAGTAAGTACAATGAATAATTCAGAGCCACTCTATGTGATTGATGGTGTTCATATACGAAACAATCCGGGTACTTCCTCCAACACGCTTTCAATGATTAACCCTGCTGATATTGAGAGTATTGAAATACTTAAAGATGCTGCTTCAACAGCTATTTATGGTTCCGGTGGTGCAAATGGTGTTGTATTGATTACAACCAAAAAAGGATTACAGGGACAACCAAGAATAAATCTTAAAACGCAATATGGCAAAGCTTATGTGCCAAAGAAACTGGATGTACTTAATGCGGATCCTTATGTTGATTTATTGATTGAAGAATTGACCAATGCAAATCCGAATGCTGATATCGATGATGTTGTTGGTGCCAGGGTACTCAATTATGATTACTCACGGGTTGACCGCACAGACTGGCAGGATGAAGTATTCAGAGCTGCAGATTTGTATCAGGCTGATTTTAGCGTCGGAGGTGGTACAGAATTTGCCAATTATATGTTCTCAGTGGGGTATGCTGACCAGGAGGCTATTGTGGTTGGTGCAGATTTTGAAAGATACACCCTGAGATTGTCTACTGATTTTAAAATTGGTAAACGAATCACTGTTGGCCAAAATTTTAATCTGGCACATTCAAACAGAAACGATATTCCCGGTGCAGGTCGACTGTTTATTGAGAATTCATTGCGAATGGCTCCTTATGTGCCTGTTGAAGACGATGGCAACTGGTGGGGTTATGGTAATAATAACAACATTAATGATAATAACAATGCTGATAATCCATTTACCACCCTGGCCTACGAGGATGATGAATCACGTGAAAGCCTGTTTGTAGGAAATGTTTTTGGACGCATTGAATTATTCTCCGGATTAAACTATTATGCAACTATGAGTCTGAATTATAATCAGTCTTATCGCTCTTATTTTCAACGTCCGCATGTGAATAGTAATGAGTCGGAACCTCAGGAATTCCAGGAAGATTATCTATGGAATATGTGGCCGAAGTTTGAGCAGACCCTGACTTTTGATCGTCAGTTCGACATGCACCAGGTTACTTTACTTGCCGGTATGTCTGCAGACCGCTATGGCAGAGGACGTACGCTTACGGTATACGGTACAAATTTACCGAATAATAATCTTAAAAATATTGAGTTGGCCCAGGACAGCCAGATTAATAATGAAGATATCCGGGAAAGTGCCGGACTAAGCTATTTTGGCCGGTTAAACTACAGCCTGGCAAACAAGTACCTGTTGACCGCCATTATCCGTCGTGATGGTTCTGATAAGTTTTCGCCGGATTATACCTGGGGTACTTTTCCGTCAGTATCTGCTGCCTGGAAACTTCATGAAGAAGGTTTTATTCAAAATACAATCCCGGCTATCAGCAACCTGAAGCTTCGCGGTGGATGGGGTGTTGTTGGTATTGATGCCATTGATGCCTGGCAGTATCTTTCATTGATTCATTCAGTGGGGATGTCGTATCCTGTTGGTTTGCCTGGGGGCGAATCACTGATGCCTGGTGCTACCATTAAAGCACTTGCTTCTCCAGATATTAAATGGGAGGAAGCCACTACGACAAATGTGGGATTAGATTTTGGAATGTGGAACAACCGTCTGACCATGGGAGTTGATTATTTTACCAAAGAAACAAAAGATATCCTGGTTGATGTTCCAACATCCCCTTCTATGGGGCTTGGTTTGGCCGGAGGTAATGAAGGCGGAAACCGCATTGCAAATGCTGCCACCACTATTAATAAAGGGATCGAACTATTGCTTGGATATAATAACTACAGCGGTGATTTCAAATATGGTGTTTCTGCAAACTTCACTTATGTTACCAATGAAGTTACCGGCCTTGGTGAAGGGGAGCCCATTATCGGGCCTACATACAATGGACAGTCTCATATGACCTATACACAGATTGATTATCCGATTGGTGCATTTTATGGCTATCGTGTGGATAAAGTTTATGAGAGTGAAACTGAGGTGCAAAATGATAATGCCGCAGCCGCAGCCGCTACCGGAGATGATGTTCAATACTACCAGAGCGATATGACTGAAGAGGGCGACATTCGATTTAAAGACCTTGATAATAATGGGTACATCGATGACAATGACCGTGAAGTAATCGGAAGTCCGATTCCAAAATATACTTATGGACTTGCCTTTGATGCCGAATGGCGAGGTTTTGATTTTTCAATGAATGTATCCGGTATCGCCGATGTTGAAATATACAGTGCATTCTATACTTGGAATTTGCTGGGTATGCGGCTTACGAGCAATCACCTTGCCGAAGTAAATGATCGCTGGACAGAGAATAACAGGGTTACGGATATGCCCCGAGCAATTGCCAATGATCCAAACAATAACCTGCGTACATCCGACAGATATATTTATGATGGTTCATTCCTGAAAGTAAGAAATATTTCTTTGGGTTATACCCTGCCGGCTTCGATTACCAATTCTGTGGGAGTTTTTTCCTTACGTTTATTTGGGACTGTGCAAAACGCCCTTACCATATCTGATTATATAGGGTATGATCCTGAAGTTGGTTCATATAATGAAGCGGCCTCCGGATATAATCTGGGTCGTGGCATTGACCGGGGATTTGTGCCGAATCCACGGACATTCCTGTTTGGTGTTGAGGTATCATTCTAATATATCTAATCCTAAAAAAATAAATAGCATATGAAAAAGTTTAAATATATTATACTTACAGTCTCAGTCCTCATGCTAAACCTGATGAGCTGTAACGATGATTTTCTTGAAATCACTAACCCTAATGCTTACACAGAGGAAAGCTATTTTACAACTGCTGAACAGCTGGAAGAAGCAATTGCAGCGGCCTATTATGGGTTTTATCATGTTGGTTTGTTTGCCCGCGAATGGTATTTTTACCATGATATGTTAGGAAATGATGCTATGGCAGCTCCTGCAATTGTTGGTACCGGTTCTATGGGGCAATTGCCTTCATTAACCTATGATGGAACAAATACTGAGATACAAAACCTATGGCGTTCACTATATCGGATCGTGCTCAGGGCTACTATTGCTCTTGATAAGTCTGTTGCTTTTGAGGCAACTACCGGTGCTGAATCTACCATTAAGGATCAGGTAATGGGAGAATCGAGCTATCTGAAGGCCTGGGCTTATTTTACCCTTTACCGCTTCTGGGGACGTGTTCCCTTGAGACGCACAATAGAAGATATGAAAATTAAGGATTATGCCCGTTGCCAAACCGAACAGGAATTGGTTGACTACATCCTGGAATTATTATCTGATGCAGAACAAAGATTGCCGGTTGAATGGGCTGACGATGAAAAAGGGCGTGCTACACGTGGAGCAGCGGTTGCATTGAGAGGGCAACTGTACATGTGGGAGCAGGATTATCCCGCAGCATTGGCAGAATTCCAAAAACTTGGTGAGGAACCATACGCTTATGAATTAGCACCTGAATTCGGGCTGGTTACTTCTGAAGAAACAGAAAATAATGCTGAATCTATTTTTGAAATTCAACATTTTTTCAATGAAACAGCCAATATTTGGTATATGTTCACAGGTCAGGAAAGCTGGGGCCCGGATCAGGCATGCACGGGGCGTGCAATGGAATATGGCTGGAACGACTGGTTCAATGTGTTTGTCTCTGAATCCTTGGTTTCTTCCTTTACTTATGATATCAACGAAACTTCTGATTATGTTGATCCACGTGCGTTCCATACATTCTATGGTGATGCAGCCTCAGGAGGGGATACGACCTTCTTTTATGAGCCGGAAGACGGTGATGGTATGCCCAATGAGCACATGTATAATTTTGACAGCGAGCCAGATACTGTTTTCGATTCTGATGGTAATGTGTTGGATATTTTTGGACCTAAAGGTTATGCCTTTAAGAAGTATCAGCGGTATGAGACACTGACAAAGGAAGGTGTGCCTCAGAGTCCGATAAATAACCGCTATATGCGTTATGCTGATGTACTGCTTCAGATTGCAGAATGTCATATTCAAATGGGTAATGTAGATCTGGCTTTGCCCCTCATCAACAGGGTGCGTAGCCGTGCCGGTGCCATGGAATACAACACTTTGGGCGACCAAACCCAGGCTCTGGAAATTCTTAAGCACGAACGACGTCTTGAATTAGGTGGTGAACAGGTTCGTTTCTGGGATTTAATACGATGGGGTGATTTGGTAGAAACCCTGAATCCTGAGAAAGACGCACAAGGTGAAGGAACTCCTTATTTGCCTAAGCATTCCAAGTTGCCAATTCCCAAGGACGAATTAGATATTAATAAGGAAATGGTAAATAACATCTATTTTGATGGTTGGAATTAAAATTGAATAAGTTTAAGAGTAATGTTAATAAAGGCTGTCCTGTTTGGGGCAGCCTTTTTTCTTATTTCAACAAAACCAAAAGACATATTTTTGCTTATTTTTAAACCCTGAAACATTTATTTCGTACTATGTTAGTAACAATTTAGTTTCTATATATAGTTATTTGATACCCAGTTGAAGTTTATAAATGAGCAAAAGAATTTTATTCATAGTTTTCATTTCTTTTTTTTTCACAGACTTTGTTTCTAATGCCCAGAAAACAAACCTTAACTTCTTTGCTCTTAACCGTCAGGATGGATTATCGGATAATGCTGTGTTAACCATTACAAAAGATGCAAAAGGGTATATGTGGTTTGGTACCCGAATGGGGCTTAACCGTTATGACGGGTATACCTTCCGTAAATATTTTGCAGGCAACGATTCAACCTCACTCCCTGGCAATACAATCAAACACCTTCTTGTTTCTTCAACCGGAGAATTGTGGGTTGGCACGGATAGAAACGGAGTTTGCCAGTTTGATTATTCAACAGAAACTTTTATAAATTATAATTTTGATCCGGAAGAACCGATACTGGGTTCTAAAATAATTAAGGGTATAGCAGAAGATTCCGATTCAACCATATTTATCGCAACCAATGAGGGTGTTTTCTTTAAGCAACATGGGGAGAATAATTTCACGGCACTGCCCCTGCTGAAAGATTCAATAAAGAATAAAAACCTGAAAGGAAAAGGAATATTGAACAGAACCATCGCTACATTGACGCCTGATGAAGACAAAGGAATCTGGATATTTTATGATGATTGGAGAATCAGTTATTTTGACCGCGAAACCGATACATATATCCATTATCAGTTAGATGATAATCGCTTTAGCTATAACAGAAACTTTGTTACTACAGCATTACATATCAATAATAAACTCCTTATCAGTGGTATTGGTAGTGGACTAATACTTTACAATCCACAGGACGCTTCCAGTGAATTATTGCTTAAGAATGAAGAGGTCATTTCAGCTAATCACTTGAGTAAATCAACAGATAGCCTTATATGGCTTTCAACAGGTAACGGCTTGTTTCATTACAATATTTATACCCGGAAATACCATAGATTCACAAGTGTTGAAGCGGATAATCTTAGCATGACTACCACCTCGCTTTATAGCCATTATGAGGATGATATTGGAATGCTCTGGGTTGGTACAATGAATGCCGGTCTAAATTTTGCCTTTAGGAATAAACCTTTTAAACATTTATTAATCGGTTTGGATTATTATTATTCCCTTTCGAATGATAATATTTCCGAAATTATTCATGATAATAACGGGAACCTATGGGTGTGTTATGTCAGTGGCTTAATAGAATTTCATGATAATAAAACTGAGACAAGGTCAGATTTTTTACTTGAACCCCTTGTTAACCAGTATTCCGGAACAGTGTTTAAACTTTTGCAGTCACGTAATGGTAATATTTATGCAGCTTCCTGGCGTGGCGGTGTTCAAAAGTATAACCCAGAGAAACGGGCATTTCAACCTTTATTTGGTTCAAAAGAAGCTTATTTATCGCATATTGATGCAGTTGATATCAGAGATATTGAAGAAGATAAAAAAGGTAATCTATGGTTATCTGCTCATGGAAAAGGCATTTACAGGATTAATCCTGCAAATAAAGAAGTAAAGAAATATCAGTTCAGTGAATCAGATTCGAATAGCATCTCCAACGACTGGACATATGATATTACTATTGATAATAATGGAAATGTATGGGTTGGTTCTGCCTGGGGATTATCCAAAATCAATCCTGAGACAGAGGAGACAACAGTATACTATTCTGAAGATAGGGAAATGAATGTCAGCATTAATCCCATAGAGATGGTTGAATTTGACCAGGAAGGTGATTTGTGGATAAGTACACATTTGGGTCTTGGCTATTATCATCAGGAAATGGATACTTTTTATATACTGAACCAGAAAAACAGGCTTCCAACAGGACAGGTACAAAGCCTCTTAAGGGATAATAAAAAAAGTGTTTGGGCTGGAACTACAAGTGGATTGATTAAATTCAATCTTAAGCAAACAGGTGAAGGTGTTCCTGAAGTTCAAGATGTTTTTCATTTCGACTATGATGATGGACTACAATCGGACTACTTTAATAAGGGGGCTGCGGCCATGCGATTTGATGGTACAATGTACTTTGGAGGGAGATGGGGCATTGATTTCTTTAATCCTGCTAAAATAAAACCCAATGAAATAAAACCAACGTTACGCATCAATTCCATTGAAGTTTTTGGCGAAAAGATTCATCCGGGAACAAAAGGGGAACCTCCAGTTAATGAAGAGGGAGAAATAGTGCTAAACTACAATCAAAACATGCTGGGTCTGGAATATGTGGCACTTACCTACGTTAATGTTGAAGGTAACCAATATAGTTACATGCTGGAACCCTTGAATACAGAATGGATTGATATGAATAAGACAAGAGACCTGGTGTTCTCAAATCTTAAGCCCGGACATTATAGCCTTTCACTTCGTGTTGTAACAGACAAAGGACTTGTCAATGAACATGAGGGAATACTCAAATTTTATATTAAACCTCCCTTCTGGCAAACGCTTTGGTTCCTGGTTACAATAAATGTTCTGTTAATTCTTTTGCTTGTATTTGGAATTCGATGGTACACAGCAAACCTTAGAAAAAACAAGATTCGGCTTGAAAAGATGGTACATCTGCGTACCATGGAGCTGCAGGAAAAAAATAACATTCTTGAGGAACAAAGCGAGAATTTAAATGAGGTAAATACCCTTCTCGAAGAAAGGCAGCAACACATTGAAGAGCAGGCTGAGGAACTCAGGGTTCAAACTGATAGTTTATCTCAAACCAACACCGAACTCAATGAGCTCAACTCCATGAAAGACAAATTTTTTTCAATTATAGCTCACGATTTGAAAAACCCCTTTAACACTATTATCGGGTTTACCAGCCTGCTAAAAAGCAGTTATAAGGATTATAAGGAAGAGAAACGCATCCAAATGATAGAATATATTCATAATTCAGCTTCAAGTGCGTATTCTCTGCTTGAGAACCTGTTGCACTGGTCGCGTTCACAGACCAACCGATTAAAAGTTGAACCGAGGCGCCTTATGCTAAAGGATGTGGTAGACACCAATCATCAAATTTTGGAGGGCATGTTAAGGCGGAAAAATTTACGATTCAGAGTTGATGTTCCTGATGACGTTTATGTATTTGCAGATGAAGAAATGCTCAATACTGTATTGCGTAATTTGCTCAGCAACGCAGCTAAGTTTACTTCACCGGGCGGTATCATCGATGTACATGCCAGACTCTCCGACGAATTGGTAATTACCGGAATTATAGACACCGGAATTGGCATGGATGAAGAAGAACTGAAAAATCTCTTTAGAATTGATACATCCACATCCAAAAAGGGAACCTCAGGTGAAGAAGGTACCGGGCTGGGAATTATTCTTTGCAAGGAGTTTATTAAAAAAATGCATGGAAAAATCTGGGTGGAAAGCAAAAAAGGAATTGGTACCAGTATATTTTTTTCTCTCCCTAAATCATAATCCTTTCATTTATGGGTAACATTCATCCGGGCTAAAAATCTCCGGGTAATTTCTTTTTAACACCTTTCTGCTTTGGTAACATACATCACAGCTATCATAATAGACTTTTGGAATTTGCCCTGGAAATTCTTTCTCCGCAAAGCTACGCAAACCATCCGGACCCTCAATGGCCAGTATTTTTAGCATTGGATGGTATTCTATAGAATAATCACTAATAATTTTTTTTAGAGGGGTGTTGTAGATATTACCGATTACTATTCCATAGCAAATCATAACGTTTCCATAAGGGTCAATCCATACCATTGCAGGATTCATTGGTCCCCTTTTGCCAAGGCATTCGTTAATGTTGTTGCAGGGCCCTTTTGGAGTTCTTTTCTTTTTGGGTTTGTTTATTGAGGCACCTTTGCCAATAGAACGAATCAAGGCCGGGGCCCGGGGTATGTTGTTTTCAGGATCAAGCGTAGTCCACAGGTCGTAAGTCCATGAGTTTATTTCTTCTGCCAGCCTTGTATCATCACTGTGTATTCCGCCCATCAGGAATGTATGCTGGTCCATTTTATACTCCTTTATCAGTGCAAGGGTGTTTTCAACAGGTTCCAGTTTCATCTGCTGCTGGTGATAATAATCGGAACTTACCGCCATACCACCTATGTTATGTGCTTTTAATTGCTGAAAAACCTGGTGGGCTATGGGGGTATTGCTGCCTATAATTCCATTGGTAGAAAGTCCTATGTTGCCACTAAAATATTTTCGGATGGTCCGGGTAATGTCGATGACTTTTTGAGGTTGAAGAAATATTTCACCTCCGCTCAGGTGCTGCCAGTACATTGATTTTGGGATGTCAAAATCCTTCAGGCAGCGATCGATCAGTGCGGGCTGCATATACGCCGGTTTGCCTTTGGTATCAAAAAAGCAATGCTTGCATTCAAGATTGCAGTTATAGGTTGTAATCCATGTTATCCCGGTAAGTGTAATTCCTGCCATGAAGTTGACCAATATTTTTTTCTGATAGGAAGAAAAGGAAAAGCAAAGTTATCACGAATAACTCCCTCTTATTATGATAACCTGCTTTTCCTGATCAAGGTTTTTAATATTTTACAGGGGAGAGGGCTACCGGATATTTATATTTCAGTAACTCAAACATCCCAAACAAAACAGTAATAAAAAAAAGATCACCTGCCATGGTCCGCCACAGATAAGGAATTCCGGCAGTCAGGCACATAGCCAGGCCCTGAGGGGTGTCGGGATACATGTGGTACACGTCCGTATACCATACCCCGAAATTTGTTATGGCAAAAAACAAAAGTGACCCCAACAGGCCTGTCCCGGCTATATGTATGATTCGAATTTTCTTTATAAGTTTCCGGGCCAGCAACACATTAACAGCAAGTGCGCCATATACCCAGAAAGCCACACTGTGAAACAACATCCATTCCTGTAAAATCAGGTAATTCACAAATATATCACTCACAAACAGGGCTGCCAAAGGAATGAGGTAGGCCTGCCATTTTTTTGTAAAATAAGCACCTCCAAACAAAGCCATTGCCCCAACAGGTGAGAAATTTGCCGGATGAGGTATTAACCGGCAAATGGCAATTCCTGCAATCATGCTTATGAGTAACCCGGTACGTAAATTTATTTTTCTCATGGTGCGGTGGATTAATAGTTTTTAGCCAATCCATTTGGCCCGATTCCTGTTTCAAACGTGCTGAGTAATTCTCCAGCATTATTATAGCGATAAGCTACGCCTGCATCAGTAAATGTTGGTGCTTCAAAGACATAAAGCGATTCAGAATCGTTATCATAGCCCAGTCCGTAGGCTGATTTGTCGATGAATGCTTCTGCTGGAAACTGTGTGTCTGTTATTGAAACCTTATACACACCAGGGAATCCATAACCGCCGCCAATATAAAGATTTTCGCCTGCCTTGTCAATCTCCAGGTTTGTGGGGTGTTGGGTTTCTGAAATAGGCATTTCTTTCATTACCTCTTTTGTATTGCCGTTAACCTGTACAAGTTTCGAACCTGTTTCGAGGGCAATGCTGAAATCTGCTGCATACTCTACATAGCCGACACATAACACCCAGATATCGCCGTTTAAATCTTTTACAAGATCTACCGGATTATCACCTGATATTATGCTAGCTGTTACGTTATCGTTTGTTAGATCAATAACGGTTACTACGCTGTCGCGGGTATAAGCGCCGGAATTAGCTACCCAGAGCTCGTTATTGTTCACCAGCATCCGTTCAGGACCTGTACCAACATCGATGGTATCAGTTACAAGCAAGGATGTTGTGTCAATTTTCAGAACAACACCACCATGCCCCCATTCAGTAAGATAAGCAGATTCTTCATGAAATGCAAGGTATCGTGGGTTATTAAGCTCTTCAATCACCTCTTTTGCTTTCATGGAGTGCCTGTCTGCAGTGTAAATGCTGTTTGAAGCGTTTACCACTATCCAGGCTTCGTCCCCGTAAGTGGCCGCGGACTGGACAACATCACCCAAGGCAAAACCATCGTTTTCTTGGGCAAATACTTCGTTTACAACACTATCGCCCGATGAGCTGTAAAAGCCTATGGAACCATTATTGGCACCCCATGCGCCTTCATTGGTGAAGAAAATTCCATCAGTATACGGGCCAACCTTACTACTTTCGTTTGGTCCATCATTATCTTTCTCACACGCCTGAAACATAAACATCAGACATACAGTCAGGTAAAATACACCTGTCTTTTTTACAGTTTTCATTTTCATAATTAATTTTGATTTATTGGATATGATATATTATTTGCAACTGGTAATTGCGTAACGGCATGGCATAGGCATTCATCACCTGATAATCCTCATTGGTCAGGTTGAAAACTTTCAAATTTGTATCGAGCTTATGATCACCAAATTGAAAAGTATACCCACACATTACATCCAGTAACTGATAATCCGGTATGGTGTTTTCGCTGTCAAAATAACGATGCGAAGTATATCTGTGAGTTAATGAAAGCTTGATTCTTTTCCGGTATCGTGTAGTTAAGCTTATGCTTGATTTGTGTCCGGGTGTATACACCAACGGTTTGTTACTGTAATCAGCATCTTCATCTTCAAGGACGGTTGCTTTGGTATACGTGTAGCATGCCGTAGCGGAAAAACTCCATTGGTTATATGCATAATCCATGCCTGCATTGGATTCTAATCCGTGAGATACAACCCTTTCTTTGTTATCGGGCCACCAAACGCCCTGCGCATCGGGTAACCAGATGATAAGGTTTTTATACCTGTTGTTAAAAAACGAAACCGAAGCATTTACTTTACCAGCAGCTTGCATTTCTTTTTTGTATTCTATGCCTGCTTCGGTATTCCAGCTTAATTCATTTTTCAAATCAGGATTTCCACGGGCATAGCGTGTTTCTTTCCAGTGCAGATCGTTAAAGGTTGGTACCAGGTTGTTTCTGGAAACAGATCCTTTAACAACCAATCCTTTTAAAGGGGTATGTAAATTTGTACCTGTGGAAAAAGTGAAGGGCATCCCAATGCCGGCAACAATTTCCTGGCGGGCGTTTATTGCAAACTGTAATTTTTGCTGGTAGAATGCCAGGGCAAAAGAGCCAAAAGCAGCCTGCCTGAAGCGTTCTATCTCCTGAAGATACATGTCACCTCGACCGGATTCATAGATGTTTGACAGGCCGGCATTGATGTTGGTGCCCTCAAACGGCGTGAATTTCGTTTCAAGTTGTGAATTAAGGGATAATGAATGACCGAAGGAACGGGGTTCCGGTCCTTCCGGATCGGTGTAAAGTGTTTCATCCAGCAAAATTCCCTGTTTCAGCCTTAGTGAGATTTCATCACCCAAAAAACTGTACTTCATATATCCCCTCCAGGATTCATCATGCTGAGATGCGGTGCCCGGCCTGGAATTGCTGATGAGGGGTTGAATCTCCTTGTTGCTTTGCTGATACCACATGCCTCCGGCCATTATCTGGTTAGGCTTTAACTGGATATTGTTATCCCACAACATGCCTTTTTGCTGAAACCCGGCATGTTCCTGCGTTTTTATCTGGTACCCATTCGGATAAGGTTTTTTATACCTGAAATTGTTATCAGCATCATGCAGGTATACTTTTATAGACGAGGAATATGTGTTGTTACGATAGGCAAGTGAAGTACCGATGGATTGATTCTGAAAACTTCCATAATGTCCGAATATTTTAACTGATGCTCCATCATCGGTGGGTATTTTATTATCAAGGTGAATGATTCCTGAAGTTGCCCCGCTCCCAAATAAGGCTACCGTATGGCCTTTCTGAATTTGTACAGCATTAAAAAACCCTGAAGGGATGTTTGAAAGATTGATGCTTCCATTCATAGGGCTTTGAAGGTTCAACCCATTCCAAAGAACGGCTGTGTTGCGGGTTTTACCACCACGTATGGAAATGCTGGACATTCCACCGGGGCCGTACGAATTCACCTGGAGGTTGGAATGTGAACTGAACAGTTCTGACAAGGATCCTGTCCGGTTCATAGCCAGAAGCTCCTTATCCATTTTTTCGATGGTAGTTCCTGATGAGAAGTAATTGACCCTGTTGGATGTGATGCTGGCTTCCGGCAGCCGCAGAATAGTGTCGAGTTGGGCCTCAGCCATAGTCTGAGACCAGCCAGCCAGGGGCGTCAGAAGAAGCAAAACAGCCAGACTTTTCGTTTTCATATACAAATGATTTAATCAATTAAACATTGACCAATCATTTGTAACCGTCGGATTTGTTTTAAGAATATAATAACTGAAAGTTACTACACCTTAGCTTTTATCCCGAAAGCTACAAATGTGAATCACGAACGGCAGGTCTTCTGACTTTCCCTACTTTTCAGGCCTTCCCATCCCGGTTCCTATCGGGACAGTGGCGAAGATTCTGAAAAGCTTCAGAGGGATTACAGCAGCGGGTACTGTTCAGGATTCTCACCTGATTCCCTTTTAAATCCTGAAAAAGAAACGTAATTCAGGATAACCATTCGAGCGCTAAAGTACGAAGGATTTTTAAAAATGTAACCTTGTTAGCGGATTTTTTTGGTTAATAAACCAGGTTGTTGTAGTGTATGTGTTTGAAATTCAGTAATCAGTGGTGTTGATATTTTTCGTAGAGATTCAGATAGGTAATTCTGGACCCGAGCACCAAGGGCCTGTCTGCCGTCAGGTAGATGCGAAATCAGTAGCCCGGGACAAGTGAGCTATAGCGAAAGGCGCCCTGGGTTAGTAGTTATGATGTTGAAATCCGTCGCCACGTATACAAGATGAGCAGGCGCTCGTCTCTGCCGACGGTTTGTAAGTAATAAGTTTGGTAACTGGAAAGGTAAACGGTGGGCGGTAAAGACGATTTCTAACATATTTCAGAATTGAGGTATTGGTTTATCCATGCAATGTGACTCATGGTTTCAGGGTGTGTCGTGGGTAAAAGTGGTGTTATCTGCTCATTAATTTACAATTTCCGTAAACTTCATCAAATATAGTAAAACCGTTAATACCGCTTACTACCGGGTGTGACGCAACCACCTGCACAGGAACATCCACATCATGCCTGTAGGTTGATTTATATTTTTTGCTATTTGATATTGCTTCATGCTCATAGTATTATCCTCCGGTAATAACCAGGATGTGAATATCTCTGTTGCTACATAACAGAATGGAAAAGACCAGGACCGATACAATTAATTTCATAGGATGATTAATTAGGTTTTCTACACGCTACAACAAATTCCTTGGAGTCAACAGTCAATTTGTTTTTATGATAATCACCATAAATAAATGCCAATTCTAAATCTGATTTTTCAATGAGATATTCCAACTCATATCTAAAAAAATATCGCATATCAAAATTCCATGATTCCTGCTTAGTTCCCTCGTCAGTATCCCATGTTAATTCCATGGTAACATGGTTGATTTGTTCCGGAAGGTTGGTATGCATGCTCAACAGGCGGACAAGTTTCTTGCCCGGCTCATATTCTCCATCAAAATCCACAACCCTGTCAATGCCTTCAGCCAGTAACTTGAGATTAGGGATAAATAAGTCAAAAATAAACCTGCCACCCGGACTAAGATGTCGGGCAACATTGTTTAATGCGTTCAATTGTTCTTCAGTGGTTAGCAGATGCATAAAAACCCGGAAGGGCGCAATAATCAGATCGAATTTTTTATCCAGGCTGAAATCAGTGATGCTTTGCACGCTAACTTTGGAATGAAATCTTTCGGGTATTTTTGATTTTAACACATGGATCATGGCCGGGCTGATATCTATCCCAAAGATATCTGGTTTCTTTTTGATGGCATCCTGATAAAACCGGCCGGTTCCAACGCCAATCTCCAGTACCGGGCCTTTTGCCTGTATAATTTCGTTCAGAAAAAAAGCATTATCTACACCATCCCTGATTTGTGAGTAGATGGTATCATAAAACCGGGCAATAAATTCAGGGTATTCCATGATTTATTTGATTTTCTTTGTTAAGGAATAATTACAAATTCCGATATAATCCGGTTAAAGTTAAAAATTTTTAATTTAATGAAAATCAAAATCTTGCATGATGATAAAACTTAATGTTTATTTGATCTTAAATATGATAATTGTTAGGATTTTTCTTTGTAATTTAGTGTTATTTCGGTTGCTTTTTAAAAAAAAGCAATTTTGTTTTATGGATATTAAATTATTAAATGAACATTTGTTTTATACTTTATCCCTGGGATTCTATTAATCCGGAGGAAGATTCAAGCTTAAGGCTAATCCATGAGAGTTGTGCCAGAGGGCACAATGTGGGTATTGTTTACCCCAACAACCTTACTATTAGAGAAAGCACTGCATTTGCATTCGTTAGGATGATTAAGCGCATGGATAAATTTCCCTCCAACATTCCATCCTTTTACCGTAAGGCCGAGTTTAAGGAACAACTCCTGCCACTTTCAGGTTTTGATTGCATTTTTGTACGTACCAATCCGCCACTGGATCCGATTATGTTGAATTTTTTGGATTCTGTGCGGGATGATACGTTTA
>CAZZBU010000075.1:0-18613 GCA_964652315.1 uncultured Bacteroidales bacterium | reverse complement strand
GGATTAGGAAATATCTCAAGAAATGCATTCTCAGAATGAGGCATAGATGAAGTGATTTCCTCAAATGTAATAAGCACCGTATCCGAAGCAAAACAACCATGCTGGTTATGTACCTGTAGCCAAACCGGGTGGACGTTAAAGCCTGCCGATGTATCCATCACAATGGAATTTGCTGATTCACCCGTACTCCATAAATATGCCTCAAATTCATCAGCAACTCCCAGGATAATTGAATCGTAAACCGTTGAATCTTTCCCCAATGAAAATTCAGGAACCGGATGAACGGTCAGGTTAGTGATCACAATGCTGTCACATCCCTGGAAGCTTGTGTAGGTATCGGTATACCTTCCTGCCTCGGTCTGAAAAGCTCCTTCGGCAAAAAATTCTTCACCTTCACAGATTGCTTCTTCAGTATATACAGTATCTATCGGATTCACGGTTAAGTCAAGCATAAAAACGCTATCGCAACCATGGACTGTGGTCAGAGAATCATAATAGATACCGGTGGTATGGTAGTCATTTCCATTGAAGGCATAAATCTGGCCTTCACAGATATTCTGAATATCTGTAATAAAATAATTATTAGATAAAGACAGGTTCAGGATATACAGGCTGTCGTTTCCACCTTGAGTAGTAAGTGAATCATAGTGTTTTCCGGCCGTACTGTACCACGTTTCACGGAAAACCATACTATCGCCTTCGCATATTGTTACATACTCGTTAAGATGGTAACACTGGGAATCAACACTGATCGTAACTGTGTCCGTATCCATCCCAAATCCATTTTCTACGGTGACAATATAATCTTTTGTTACCTCCGGAAAGAATGGTTCTCCATCAACGACTGCATTACTCCAGTTAACCGTATAATCGCTATTTACCAATAGGATTACTTCTTCTCCGACACATACATCTCTATCAGGCCCGGCATCCGCAACAGGCATAAAATCATTGTCAATTACAGGATAACCATCAAAATCAAGCCGGTAATATTTATGATGTTGAGATGATGGATCAATCAGCTTAATTTTATCATCAAGTGCCACGGAACCATTGTTGCGTTGCATGCCGTACTTATCGACTACCATATGGGTCCAGTCAGGCGTGACTTCTGTATGGTTCAATAGAGCATCCACTGAGGTACCAACCTCAAGGGATGATACGATTTGATTGTCCTGATCAACTATATATTTATGAGATACCAGAAATCCTTCCTCTTCGTTTTGCTCTGGTTGTAAATAATACAGGGTTTTGCTAATTCCATTTTCGGCAATGACTTCGAAAATAGTATTATAACCGGCCATGGTATGCACTATTGAATCAGTCCCAATTACCCTTTGGTATGGTACGGGGTAATTCTCCGTATCCATGATGTTAAGGCTGGCACCTTCTGGTAGCACAATGTTTTCACGGATAATGCTAAGGTAAGTATCAAAAGTAAATCCCTGAATGATACCATTGCCGGGTGCATCCAGGGTAATGGTATATATGTCAGATGTAATAAGTGTTTCGTCGAATACTTGGTCCGAGATAACCTCAAGGAAATATTTGGTTGTGTTTACTTCATCTGCCGAATTAACCACTAGGGTATCCCCATTATGCAATGTGTTGTCAACCGGTAAGATGGAGCCATCAGTTCCACTAATCAGGGTAAGTGTCTGACCAGGATCACTAACAATAATTCCATCCAGAAACTCAGTTCCTGTTATACCGGGTGGTATGCCCTCAATTTGTTGATCCGGACCATATCCCTCACTTACCTTATAGATGGCGGAATTTACGGTTGACTTATACCCTGTTATCTCATTCAGTTGATGTTGCCCGATACCGTCAGTTACCATTAAAATCTCCTGAGGCCAGTCATAACCTTGTGATGACCAATATTCCATGTCCGTCATGGTCCATTCGCCGGATTCTTCGTCCCCGTAAGATGCCCCAAATTCAGGATGGCCAAGCCAGTACTGAGGTTTGCGGATATAACTCTGAATCTGGTCAAGTAAAGTTCCGGATATTACCTGCGTCCGATTACTATCTCCTGTACCCCAGGTCTCAATTAATTCGAAATCTGATGGATCAGTGGCTGGTTTGGTTCCATTTTTTACGGAGTCATTCAAAATCTTCCACACAAAGAAATTCGCCCCAAACCACTGCTCAACCACATTATCATAAGCGATATCTTCTCCCCATGGATTATTGGCAAAGTCAATATCCCACTCCCCACGGGCAGGATAATGCTGAACCGGCCCTTCCTCCGGATCGCTCTGCCCTGTAGTTTGTAAATTAGTCATAACAAACACATCGCCTCCCTGCACAACCGGGTCTGTTTTTGTGTCTTCAACAGCCAGGTAAGGCTGAGCCAGCCACTCCGTTTCACTTTGCCATTTTAAACCCGGGATGTATTTCCTGTATCGTAAGGTATAATCCAGAATTCCCCATTCGTCTTTTGGAACAGTGGTAATGGCTTCTTCCGGGTTATTCACATAACCATGGAAAAACATATAATTGCTTAAGTCCAGGGGTTGATTTCCCGGATTACAAATTTCAATAAAATTGTTGGCCCATTGATCGCGAAACACAAATTGCGATATAAACGGATCCGCTCTAAAGGGTTCTATGTCTTCCGGATTTTTTGGTTTTACAAGCTCTATGGTGTATTCATTGGTAACAGTATCGCTTTCTGCTGTTACAACGATGTGCATGGTACGATCATCAACCTCTCCGTTCCACCGGGTAGCCCGGATAACCTCCACACTGGCATTTGGATCCAGGGTTTTAAAATCCAGGGCGGGAATATTATCAATATCGGGGTAAAATGTAATGCGGTAGGTTAGTTTTTCAGGTGTAAAACCAGGAATAGTGTCTCCCTGCCATCCCGGTGTATCGCGTAAAAATTCAGGTATATCGGGCCAGGTTATGGCACCAAGCAGCGCATTGTTGCTTGAACGATACCCATTCACCTTAATATAATAATCCTTCACTGAGCCATTTTCAGCAGTTACACGCAACAGATCACCGTTTTCCAAATCAGCTCGTGAAGTTTCATTATGCCAGATAATTTCCCAGGTCGCCTTAGGTGCTTTCTCCAGGTATTTGAACAGGGAATCCACCCGCGTGGCAAAAGGGATACCTGTAATGCCATTGATGTGTTTAATGGTATCCATGCCTGGATGACCATCGGTTACCTGGCAAAACGCATCATATAAACCGGCTGAGTATGCGCCGTAAAATCCTGTTTCAAAATTCTTTTTCTTCTTTGGAATAACGATGTTTGCGTCAACTCCTGGTTCAGCAACCTGAATTTTAAATTCAGCATGCTCAAGGGTATTCCCAACAGCATATACATGCAGTACATCACCAGTCCGGCTCGACAAAAACGCTGAATCTTCGTGCCTGGCAACATAATCATAATGCCAGGCCAGGCCTTCCCGTTTATCAAACCGGAACATCAGGCTGTCATCGCGACGAACGCCCCACGGTACAGTTATTCTTTTGTTGTCCCAATCGACATCAAGTGTACCGGAAGTTAATGTAGCTTGATTCAGGGTATAATTTCCGTGATTCCCCACAGTCCAAAAGGAACCCCGCTGCGGAGCGTTTTCTCCCAGGAAAGGAACGGGTATCCATTCGGAATCAATTAAATCAACCCCCCTGCCAGAAAAAAAGTCAGTATTTCCTTCAACAACCGTATGCTTTCTTATTAAAACAGTTTTACCGGTTGCTCCAGGAATACCGGCAACATCAATAAAACCAGCATCCGGATTTGTTCCATCAGGGTCTGTAAAAACACCCCCTACCTGATCAACAACAACTTCATCACCATTTGATAAATGGTGACGCAAGTACCAGCAATCGCGGCCATTCCATACATCCATCACAAGCGCCTTTTCTGAGACACTATCGTTTGGGTGCAGGGAATCGCTTTCCTGGAAATGCATGTGATAATCGGCATATCGGACAATATTCTGTTTTGACTGAAAAATATTGTATTTAAATGGATTCTGCTGATGCATGGAATAAATCCAATCTTCCACACTGGCTAATACATAGGATTCCCCTGCTGGTAGCTCCACATCGGGGAGCATCATCCATTCATTTGCCGAGAGGTTATACCAATCCCCAAATTCTTCGGGTGAATTCCAGGGTGACACACGGCCAAATTCAAATTCAGAAAGGTTGACGGGATCTTCACCCATGTTTGTAAACTCCACGTATGCCAGTCCCCGGATATCCATGCGGGCTTCCGAGATAATCAACGATTTAATGGTGTCCTGTGCAGCAAGGGTCGAAAAAACCAAACTTAGGGTTAGTAGTAGATTTGTAAATTTCATAGTTTGAATGTTAAGGTTTTAAATTATCGATTAATGCTTTTCCAGAATTATTCTTTCATGGTGAAACATATCATTTGTTTTCATCTGAAGAAGATACATGCCATTCTTCAAATTAGATATATCCAGTATCAGAGGAGCGCCTGAAGTATTTAAATATTTTTTCTTTAGTAACAGATTGCCATTCAAAGCAAACACGGCAATCTCCATTTTTTCGGTTTTATTTTTCAGATCTATCCTAACCTTTCCGGTGGTTGGATTTGGGTAGATCCTGACTGCCTGTTCAGCTAACATTCCGTCAATGTAAGAAGGTTCTGCCAGGGTAACCCGGATAGTATCCCGGGTTGTGCACCCAAATTCATTGGTCACCTCCACCCAAAACAGGTGCCCGCCCAAATCATAAGCTTCAAAATCTATCTCCAGTTCGGGATTGCGGTAGCCGGTATTCCATTCATACGTGAGAAAACCGGTGCCGGCATCCAGGGTAATGGATTCGTAGATGGTTGTGTCTTTGGGTAAGTTAAGCTCAGGTACAGGGAGAATATCTACGATATAGCCGGAAAGAAAGTAAGGCGGCTCAACAAAAATAGTATCTCCGTCCTCCGGGACAAAAGTGCTGTCTGTAAAGGTAATCCCTTTATAAATATAATAATCCGGAAAATCGTATTCTTGAATCCGATAGGTTATGGCTTGTTTTCCACACAAAGCCTCTGTATAATATTCAGGCCAGGGGGGAACAAGCCCTAAATTAGCCAAATAATAGGTTTTTTTCGTTTCTCCATCTGCTGCTGTAGCAACCAAAAGGTCATCCTTATATATTTTCCCCTGCTCTCTTGGCAGTCCGTTTTTATCGTATACCTGCACAGTAATCCCCCTGGGAATAATCAGGTTTCGAAGCAGGGTGGCAACCGTTGTTCCCGGAGGAATCTGTTCGATGATTTGCTGATCCTGATCAATATCGTAGACATACGAAGTAACAAACGGCAAATGAGAGGGAGTATCGGGCAGCAATTGATACATAAAAGTATCCATGACATCTTCCGAAATCTGCTCAAAAAAGATGTGATCATTTGCAAAAACAGGTTGATATTGATTTTCTGATGTTAGCATTTTTGTTGGCAGGTATCGCCCCTTCTCATCAAGTACTGTAATTCGAACACCTGCTGGAATAATTAAATTGTTTAACACTTCGGTCAGGGATGTAGTGTATTGCATGCCCATAATTGATGCTGTTCTTCCCGGAGGATTAAAAGTGATGGCATAAACCTCGGAAGTTAACACTGGCGGATCCACTAAGAGTTGTGCAGTTAGTTCCAATAAATACTTAGTTCGATTTTGTTGATCTGCTGATAAAACGATTAGCGAATCACCAGTACTTAATTCATCCTCACCAACCAATGTGTCGCCGGTTTCATGACCTCTGATTGTTAATTCCTGCCCAGGATCCAGTTTAATGATCCATTTCAGAAATTCGTCTACCGTAGTTCCTTTAAAAATTCCCTGAATCTCTTCATGATTAGAATAGCCCGGGCTTACCCGATACCGTACTGAGGCAATCGTTGATTTATTTGAAGGGAATTCATCAAAGGCATGATATCCGATGCCTTTTGTAATCATCAGGATATTATCCGGCCAACCATAGCCTTCGTTTTGCAATTGTTCCAGGTCAGTCATTATCCATTCACTTTCTTCCGGGTTGTTGGCATAAGAAGCTCCAAATTCAGGATGGCCCCGGGTGTATTGCGGTTTACGGATGTAGCTCTGCAATTGACCAAATGGTTCACCAACAGGTGCAGGTGTTGTATTTTCGCCTGAGCCCCAGGTTTCGATCAATTTAAAATCGGCTGGATCTGTAGCCGGTTTAAGTCCTTCTTTTATGGAATCGTTTAAAATTCTGAAAATATAAAAATTCGCATCGTTCCAGAGTGAGGTAACTGTTGCTCCAACCGGCTCAGCCCAGGGGTTGTTGGCAAAATCAATATCCCATTCATCCCGTGCAGGCCAATAATGCCCTGTGCTTTGGATCTCACTGTTAATCTTAGTTAAGACAAATACATCACTACCATAGACCATTGGGTCAGTCACTTCGTCAGGTTCAGCCAAATAAGGTTGAGTATCCCAGATTGTACGTTCCTGCCATTTATATCCGGGAATGTATTTACGGAACCGGTTTAGGTAATAGGTATCAGCATCTTCATCTGTTTCCAGCCGGATGGCAGAATCCGGGGTGGTAGCGTAGGTATGGACAAGCATATAATCGCTCAAATCCAACGGTACATCGTTAGGATTACAGATTTCAAAAAAGGAATTTGCCCACTGATCGTGAAAAACCACCTGGGAAAGAAATGGATCCAAACTGGGGGCCTGCTGATTTTCAGATAATTTGTCCTTTTCCAAAGTTACCTTGTATTCCTTTATGGTCATACTATCCTCAGCGATGCAACGAAACTTAATGGTGCGTTGTTCCGGTGTCCCAACAAGGTTTTCGGCCAGTTCTACTTCCACCCATGCATTGATGCCATCTGGCATAGCTACCAATGCAGGGATACCGGTATGGTCGTGTGGCAATCGTAACCGGTAATGCGTTCTGTCCGGTGCAAACCCCGGGATTGTATCGCTCTGCCAGCCATAGGCATTTTTGTAATCTTCGGGACTATCCGGCCAGATAATGGCACTTAAAAAGGCATTCCCTGCAGGTCTGTAATCATCAACTTTTATATAATAATCTTTGGTATTACCATTTTCGGAAGTAACACGCAGGATATCACCTTCTACTAAATCGGCCCTGTCTTCTTCTTCATCAGCAAAAATAATTTCACAGGTAGCATTCTCCGGTATCTCTGAATATTTAAAGATACTATCTGCTCTGGTTCTAAAAGGCAGTCCGGTTATTCCATTGGGATGCAGGATGGTATCGCCTTTTAAGGAAAAAAAAGTTGCGTGCTCGTTTTCGGCGATGTAGCCATAATACCCGTCCTCTCCAGCCAATCGCCGGGGAATCAGTTTATTATTATCTGGCGCAGGCTCAGCCTGGTCAAGGATGAAGGTTTTTTTTATCAATGACTCACCAACAGCATAAAAGGTGATTTCATCGCCGGATTGCACGGTCAGGTATATTGAATCATAATGGTTAGCCACATACCGGTATTGCCAGGCCAATCCTTCCCTTTTATCCAACAGGAAAACAAGAGAATCTCCCCGTTGAATACCCCATGGCACGGTGATAGTGCTGGTGTTCCAATTAATATCAAGCACTTCGGAGGTTAATGTTGATTCATCTATACCATAATTCCCGTGGTTGCCGACGGTCCAGTAAGTTGCTTTTTCATTAATGGCATCCGGTTGAAACGGTATCAGCATCCATTCCGAATCTTCAACAGTAGTCCCCCGGCCAATAGCAAAATCAGGATTACCGGTTTTCACATCATACTTTCTGGAAAGAATATAATGATCCATGGCATTTTTAACCCCTGCTACATAAAGTATTGGTCTTGATGATGCAGGGTCATCATCCTGGTATAGAGGTGTACCTACCTGATCAACCAGCACCGAATCTCCATTGGAAAGATGATGGCGTAAATACCAGCTAAAACAGGTGCCATTCACTTCCATCACCTTATACGTATCCGAGACGCTGTCTTCCGGAGTATTATAACCGGCTTCCGGAACATGAATAACCATATCAGCCATTGGAATGATATCTGGTTTTGAATCACCAGGGGTATTTTCAAACGGATTCTTTAAATATTGTTCATGATACCAATCTTCAACAGCAGCAATAAGATATGATTCTCCGGGTTCCAGTACCTCATCCGGAAGCATCATGTATTCATCCTCACTTAAGATAAATAAAGTATCATCACCATATTCAACATCATACATCGTAATTCGTCCAAACTCAAAAGCTGACAAATCAATGGCTTCTTCTCCCAAGTTCGTGAATTCAACGTATGCCGTAGAAGGATCATCCATGCGAGCTTCAGTTATAACAAGTGAGCGAATAGTATCCTGGGCAAAAACAGCAGAAAAGCTGAAAAGCAGCAAAAAAAGGGTTGTGTGACGTTTCATGACAAGAACATTTATTGTTTCAGTAATTATTGTGTACTAAGTTACAAATTCATAGGCATATAAACAATTAATTTATCATTTACCCGAGGTAATTAGATTCACCAGTCCAATAATATTCTCAGCCTTTTTCCATACTTTTGCCCCTTAATCAAAATTTGAAGCAAATGAAGATTATCGGACTTGGCAATGCACTGGTTGATATTTTAATCCGGATACCAAATGATGAATTTCTGGCTGCTTATGCCTTGCCAAAAGGCAGCATGCAGCTCAGTCAGCTTGCACTGACTGATCGAATTCTGGACGATGCTGCAGAACTTGAAAAACATTTCAATTCAGGGGGTAGTGCCGCCAATACCATACACGGCCTGGCCAAACTGGGTGCCGAAACCGGGTATATTGGAAAGGTTGGAAATGATGAGCATGGCATTTTTTTTAAGGATGATTTGGAGAACAACCACATCATATCTTTCCTGACCAAGGGAAGCCAGGGTACCGGTAAAGCTATGGCACTTATCAGTCCCGACAGCGAACGCACCTTCGCCACCTACCTGGGATCAGCCATTGAACTGACTACCGATGATATTAAAGCGAAACAACTGGCTGCATTCGATGTATTGCATATTGAAGGTTATCTGGTTCAAAACCAGGAACTGATAGAGGAAGCCCTGCGCATTGCCAAAGAAAATAACCTGAAAACATCCATTGACCTGGCCAGCTACAATGTAGTTGAGGATAACCGTAATTTCCTCTTAAAACTGATAAAAAACTATGTGGATATTGTGTTTGCCAATGAAGAAGAAGCCAAAGCACTAACATTGAAGGAACCCCGGAAGGCCCTGGATGAAATCGCAACCATGAGTGACATTGCTGTGGTAAAACTGGGTTCAAAAGGATCGCTGATTAAGCAGGGAGATAAGGTGTACACGGTGGATGTTATTAAAGTAAACCCGCTGGATACCACAGGAGCAGGCGACTTGTATGCAGCGGGCTTCCTGTACGGCCTTAGTAAAGGAAAATCACTTCACACGTGCGGGAATTATGGCGCCATTCTTGCCGGCAAGGTTATTGAGCATATCGGCGCAAAAATACCGGATGAGGTATGGGCGGAGGTAAAAAAACTAATGAAAAAGACCTAAACAACATTATCCGAAGAGCCCATGGATCTGGGCATCTACTTTATTGATTACCTTGCTCAGATCCTCTGTTTTATCAATGAAATTAAGGTTATCCACATCAATGATAAGCATCTTTCCCAGGTTGTAAGTCTCAACCCAGGCTTCGTAACGTTCATTCAGCCGTTTTAAATAATCCAGCCGAATGGAATTTTCGTATTTCCGTCCGCGGTTTTGGATCTGATTGACCAGGGTGGGTATAGATGCCCGCAGATAGATCAATAAATCAGGGGGTTGTATCAGCGAATTCAGCAGGTTGAATAAAGTGAAATAATTCTCAAAATCCCGGGTCGACATCAATCCCATGGCATGCAGGTTGGGTGCAAAAATGTAGGCATCTTCATAAATAGTACGATCCTGGATAATATTTTTCCCTGATCTTCTGATTTCGATCATCTGATTAAACCTGGTATTTAAAAAATAAATCTGCATGTTGAAGGACCAACGCTGCATATCTTCGTAAAAATCGTTGATAAAAGGATTATCATCAGCGTCTTCAAAACGGGGTTCCCACCCGTAATGCTTGGATAATAATTCCGTCAGGGTGGTTTTACCCGACCCGATATTTCCGGTAATGGCTACATGCATGAGTTTTGATTCAAATGATTCATGACTAAAATACAATAATTCTATAAAACAACTGCCCTAAATCTCACTGTTGATGGTAAGAATTTCCTCCAGGATTTTGCGTTCATTCGACAGGCGGGGTACCTTGTTTTGTCCACCTAGTTTGCCCTTGCGGTTAAGCCATTCATAAAACACGCCGGGTTTCATTTTATGTACCGTGGGTTTTTCAAGTGTAATGTCCATATAACGTTTAGCTTCATAATCGGAATTCACCGACATCAGGGCATGATCCAAATAGGTTGTAAACCTGTCGAGTTCCTCCGGTGGTTTTGAAAACTCAATGGCCCATTCATGCGACCCTTTTGATTCATCGCTAAAATAAATGGGAGCGGCGGTGTAATCAGTAATTTCGGCACCGGATTTTTCACAGGCTATTTTGAGCGCACGTTCTGCATTGTCGATAATTATTTCTTCTCCAAACGCATTGATGAAATGTTTGGTGCGTCCAGAGATTTTTATTTTATGCGGATAAGTGGAGGTTATAACAATGGTATCGCCAATGATATACCGCCACAGTCCGGAATTGGTGGTAATAACCAGCACATAATTCTTTCCTACTTCCACATCGGCAACAGTAAGCACATCAGGGTTTTTGCTGCCATATTGTTCCATCGGTATAAACTCGTAGAAAACACCCAAATCAAGCATCAGCAGCATGTCATCGCGCGAGGGATCATCCTGAATACCAAAAAAGCCTTCGGAAGCATTATAGGTTTCAAGGTAATTCATTTCATCCGAAGGTATCAGTTTTTTGAATTGGTCACGGTAAGGACTGAAACTTACCCCCCCATGGGTAAACAACTCCATGTTTGGCCATACTTCAAGAATATTGCTTTTCCCGGTATACTCCAGGATATATTTAAGCATCACCAGGTTCCAGGATGGTACACCGGCAATGTTTGTCACGTTCTCCTCTACTGTTACTTTTGCAATGCGTTCCAGTTTTTCCTCCCAATTATGCAACAGGGCAATTTCCTGACTTGGCGTTCGGATAAAATCAACCCAAAAAGGAAGGTTTTCGATAAGGATGGCCGAAAGGTCGCCATAAAAAGCCTGGTTGCTGAAATTATCGATCTTATGACTGCCACCAAGGGTTAGTCCTTTCCCTTTAAAAATTTTTGTCTCCGGATTGTTGTTTGTATAAATAGCCAGAATATCTTTTCCTCCTCTGAAATGGCAATCTTCAAGGGCCTCGGCGCTAACAGGGATAAACTTGCTCTTATCACTGGTGGTTCCGGATGATTTGGCAAACCACTTTATTTCACCAGGCCAGATTAAGTCCTTTTCACCTTTTCGCAAACGGGTGATATAGGGTTTAACTTCTTCATAAGTTTGAAGCGGAACATGCTTTTGAAAATCTTTTACCGATTTCATGCCCCCAAAACCATGCATGCGTCCCCATTCGGTATCCTTTGCCTTATTAATTAGTTTAAACAGCGTTTCCTGCTGAACATCAAAAGGATATTTCCTAAATAAATCAATCTGATATACTCGTTTTACATTAAGCCAATTTACAATTGACGGAATAATAGGCATTTTTTGTATTTTTAAAATATTAGGATCAAACCTACACAATTTTTCAATAAAGTAAATGGCATGCATCAAAAACTTAATGATGATCCGGCCATTAACCACAACAGTAGAATAATGCTTTTTGTTTAAGCAAAAAAAAACCTGGTAAAACCAGGGTTTATATCATTTTGGGAGTATTCCTTTTTAAATAATTAACATTGCATCACCATAGGTACCAAACCTGTATTTTTCTTTAATAGCAATATGGTACGCATCAAATAACTGCTCGTAACCGGCAAAGGCAGATACCATCATCAACAAGGTTGACAAGGGTAAATGAAAATTTGAAATCATGGATGTAGGTACGCTGAATTCATAAGGTGGAAAAATGAACTTATTCGTCCATCCATCATAAGGTTTCAAGCGTCCGTCTGTTGACACCGAACTTTCGAGCGTGCGCAGCACAGTAGTACCCACAGCGCAGACTTGTTTCCTGAGTTCCTTAGCCTTGTTGACTATTTCGGTTGCATCATCGCCAATGATAATTCGCTCAGAATCCATTTTATGTTTGGTCAAATCCTCTACATCTACCGTACGGAAATTACCAAGGCCTACATGAAGGGTAATCTCACTGAAATTTACGCCGATAATCTCCAGCCGTTTTAGGAGTTCCCGGCTGAAGTGCATTCCGGCTGTTGGTGCTGCCACAGCCCCTTCGTGTTTTGCAAAAATGGTCTGATAACGTTCTTTGTCTTCAGGAGTAACCTCTCTTTTAATAAATTTTGGCAGGGGCGTTTCACCCAGATTGTAAAGTGTATTTTTAAAATCATCATATTCGCCATCAAACAAAAACCTCAATGTGCGTCCTCTGGACGTTGTATTATCAATAACTTCTGCCACCAGGGTTTCATTTTCGCCAAAATACAGCTTATTACCTATTCGTATTTTACGGGCCGGATCAACAAGTACATCCCATAAGCGTTGTTCCCTGCTTAATTCACGTAGAAGGAAAACTTCTATTTCAGCGCCCGTTTTTTCTTTTTTCCCATAAAGCCGGGCCGGAAAAACCTTGGTATTATTAAATACCATCACATCCTGATCGTTAAAATAATCAATAATTTCTTTAAAAACCTTGTGTTCAATTTTTCCAGTCTCCTTGTGTAATACCATTAAGCGTGATTCGTCGCGGTTCTTTGCCGGATATTTGGCAATAAGATCTTCTGGTAAATTGTACTTATACTGGGATAACTTCATGTTTATAAATATAATATGGTATTAAACAATCAAGTACGCTTATACGTACCAATCTTAAATTAGTTACAATCACACGATGCTTTTTCAAAATCCTTTATGGACATAGCTTCATCAACTTTATAAGGTCCTATGGCAGTCCTGCGCAATTCTGTTAAATGCCCTCCGCTGTTAAGCGCCTCACCGATATCACGTGCCAGGGAGCGAATATAAGTACCCTTGCTGCAGGTAATCCTGATCACTAAATCCGGTAAAGTAAAACTAACAACTTCTATGCCATGAATAATAATTTCATTCGGTTCCAAAACCATCTCTGAGCCCTTTCGAGCAAACTCATAAGCCCTTTTGCCACCAACTTTTTTGGCTGAAAACAGAGGCGGTACCTGCAACTGCCGGCCAATAAATTCGTTTAGCGTATTAATAACAAGCTGTAATGTAATATGTTCGGTGGGGAAATGTGCATTTATCCCTGTCTCTAAATCAAACGATGGTGTAGTAGCGCCCAGGCTAATTTTTGCAATGTATTCCTTGGGTAATTCCTGAAATTCATTGATGCGTTTCGTAAATCCTCCTGTGCAAATAATCATTAAACCGGAGGCAAGCGGATCAAGGGTTCCGGCATGCCCCACTTTTATTTTCCTGTCTTTAAATTTATGTTGCAGGGTATATTTTATCTTTTTAACAACATCAAATGAACTCCAGTCAAGGGTTTTATCTATCAGCAATAATTTACCTTTTTTTATTTCTTCAAGGGATATATCATTCATTGTATTACCCTAAAATTATGGCAATGCTGCCAACAAGCAAACAATATAATGCAAAATAAATGAGTTTGCTGCGTTTAACAATGGCTATCATCCACCGGCAAGCAAGCAATCCGGAAACAAACGCCGAAACAAAACCTATAATCAGTGGTACTATGCCAATGTTGCTGGTAGCAAACTTGGCATCCATTAAATCAAGGGTATTGGCAGCAATTATAGGCACAAGGACCATTAAAAAGGAAAATTTGGCAATCTCGGCCCGCTTGTTTCCTAAAAGCAACCCCGTTGAAATGGTTGCTCCGGCACGTGAAATTCCCGGCAGCACCGCAAAAGCCTGAGCAATGCCAATTATTAAGGCATGAAAATAGGATATGTTCTTATCCCTGTCTTTGGCATAGTTGGAGAAACTTAGCAGCAGGGCAGTGATAGCAAGCATTGACCCTACAAAAACTAGGTTTCCTGTGAAGAAAGCCTCTACCTCCTCCTTAAAAAAAACGCCCACTATACCCACGGGAATCATGGAAACAAGAATTTTTGCAACATAAGTTTTTTCTTCATTCCATTTCGGGGTAAATGTTCCCTGCAACAATTTAACGATTTCCTGATAAAATACCACGATGGTGCTCAAAACGGTTGCCCCGTGCACTATAACAGCAAATGTTAAATTCTCCGATGTTTCAAGGCCAAGGAGTACCTGACCAAGTTCGAGGTGTCCACTGCTGCTAACCGGCAGAAATTCAGTAAGCCCCTGAATCAGTCCCAATAAAAATGCTTCAAATGCGCTCATAAAATAAAATTATATCCTCCGTTTTAGAGGAAACAAATACAAAGGTAGGTGTTAACAGGTGATGAATGCTATTCTTCCTCGGTGCGAGGTTTTTTCATAATTGCCCATATTTCGAATACAAATCCGAACAACACAATAACCGGGGCCAGTGTAATTCTCCTCCAGTGAAACACATCCGGATTAAACTCGCTGGGATCTTCAGCCTTCCCTCCTATCATAAGTGCAAATCCGATGATGATGATTACAAATCCGATGATCAGTAACCGGTAATTTTCTTTTCCCAGTGCAAAATCGGGTTTTGATGTTTCTTTCTTTTTTGTCTGCATCGGCTATTATTTATTTTAATAATAAAGATTATCTGATTTAATATTTAAATACTTATTCACGGCAAAAAATGTGGATATGGTACTTAACAAGGCTCCAATCATTAAAATAATAATAAACAGGATAGCTAAAATATCCATGTCGTGAAAACTAATGAACTCATTTATCTCTTTTTGTGAAGCATACAGTAATCCCGATATAAGCACAAGTGCTATAAGCGCGCCATAGATCCCGTGAAGCATGCTTTTGAATACAAAAGGCCGGCGGATAAATGGTTGTGTAGCCCCAACCAGTTGCATGGTATTTATAATAAAGCGTTTAGAATAGATTGACAACCGGATGGTATTGTTTATCAATGCAATTGCTACCAGAAACAACAACCCGCTAAAAGCCAGGATAATGACACTGATTTTATGGACATTGTCATTGACCGCCTGCACCAGGGACTTTCTGTAAAACACCTCTTTTATAATCGGGGAGTTGTTAAAATCTTCTTCAATTGCCTGAATGCTGTCATTATTGGCATAAGGGGCCACAAGCCGGACATCAATGGAAGCAAGAAGGGGGTTATACCCCAAAAAATCCACAAAATCTTCACCCAACTCTTCCTGCAACTCTTTGGCTGCCTGTTCTTTGGTTACATATTCCGTAGATTTTACATACGGCTTCGCATCCAGAATCTTTTGAAGGCGAATAACGTCTACTTCTCTGACATTATCCTTAAGGATCACTGAAAGGCCAATATTTTCACGGACGTAATCAGACAGGTGTTTGGTATTTAGCAATAACAGGCCAACCAGCCCCAGTAAAAATAGTACCAGGGAAATGCTTATTAAAGAAGTCAGGTACGAACTGCGCAGCCTGCCCTTGCTTATATTGCTTTCCTTTGGTTTCATATCTAGCTAAATATTCCCTGCGAAGATAAAAATAATCCTTGATTCTGCCTTCGAAATAATAAGGCTATTTAATTTCAACCCTTTAATTGGCATAATAAAGGGTTGATTTTTAGTATTTCAATTACTTTTTGCTCCTGCGTTTACGCTCATTCTCATCAAGGTAGATTTTTCTTAGCCGGATGTTATTTGGAGTGACTTCAACATATTCATCTTCCTGAATGTATTCAAGCGCTTCTTCAAGACTGAATTTAATCGGAGGTGCCAGACGTACCTTATCATCAGATCCGGCGGCACGTATGTTTGTCAGTTTTTTGCTTTTGGTAACATTCACCACCAGATCACCGGCACGGGTGCTTTCACCCACAACCTGACCGGCATATACATTTTCACCGGGTTCAATAAAAAACCTGCCCCTGTCCTGCAATTTATCAATGGCATAGGCAAAGGCTGCTCCAGGCTCAAGTGCAATGAGTGAACCGTTTTGCCGCTTTTCAATTTCACCTTTGTAGGGCTCATAGGATTTAAACCTGTGTGCCATGATGGCTTCCCCGGATGTTGCCGTAAGCAACTGGTTTCTCAATCCTATGATGCCACGGGCGGGAATAGTGAACTCAAGGTTTGTCCTATCCCCTTTTTTTTCCATAGAAATCAACTCGCCTTTTTTGCGTGTGACCATTTCGATGGCTTTCCCGGAAAAATCATCCGGCAGATCAATGGTTAAGGTTTCGATAGGCTCGCATTTTTTTCCTTCAATCTCACGGATAACCACTTTGGGCTGTCCTACCTGAAGTTCGTAACCCTCGCGACGCATAGTCTCTATCAATACCGATAAATGCAATACACCCCGTCCATAAACATTAAATGAATCGGCTGAGTCTGTATTTTCAGTTCTTAAGGCAAGGTTTTTTTCCAACTCACGTTCCAGCCTTTCCTTAATGTGTCGGGATGTTACATACTTGCCATCTTTACCAAAAAACGGAGAATCATTAATGGTAAACAACATGCTCATGGTTGGCTCATCAATGGCGATAGTAGGCAAGGCTTCGGGCGTTACCCTGTCTGTAACCGTATCACCAATATCAAAATTATCAAGCCCTACCAGGGCAACAATATCACCGGATTCAACTTTCGACACTTTGGTTTTTCCAAGTCCTTCAAAAACCATGAGCTCTTTTATGCGGCTTTTAACCTGACTACCATTCCGTTTTATAAGGGTGATGTCCTCATTTTCCCGTATCATGCCACGGTGCAAACGGCCTATGGCAATTCGTCCCACATAAGATGAATACTCCAGGGAAGTAACCAGCATTTGCAAAGCACCATCAAAATGTTTGGGTTTTGGCACCGTACCGATAATTGTGTCCAACAGAAAAGTAATGTCGTTTGTGGGGTTATTCCACTCCGGGCCCATCCAGCCATTTTTTGCCGAACCATAAACCGTAGGGAAATCGAGTTGATCTTCTGTGGCATCCAGGCTAAACATCAGATCAAAAACCGCTTCATACACCTCTTCGGGCCGGCAATTTGGTTTATCTACTTTATTGATAACTACAATGGGTTTTAATCCAACCTCAATGGCCTTTTGCAACACAAAGCGGGTCTGGGGCATGGGGCCTTCAAAAGCATCCACCAGCAATAGGGCACCATCGGCCATGTTAAGTACCCGTTCTACCTCTCCTCCAAAATCAGCATGGCCAGGGGTATCAATAATGTTTATTTTTATGTCCTTGTATGTAACCGAAACATTCTTGGATAATATGGTAATTCCGCGTTCGCGTTCCAAATCATTGCTGTCCATAATCAATTCACCCGGATTTTCATTTTCCCTGAACAACCGGCATTGATGTAAAATCCTGTCAACCAAAGTAGTTTTGCCATGGTCAACATGTGCAATTATTGCAATATTTCTTAACTCCTTCATTTTCTATCAATTATATCAACTTCTCACTCGTCTGAAAACGAGCCCGCAAAGGTACCATGTTTTCCTGATAATTTGACGTTAATTAATTGTAAAAAAGAAATATTCGAACATTTAATTATATATGTAGGTATTTGTTCTTTAAATATTTCTAGTTTTGCACCAGAAAACCTTTATACACATGATTGAATGTCAGTATGTAATCATATATGACGGTTTTCCTTTTTATTATAAATTTAAATTTATACTTTTGCACCGCAATTTTTTTGACTAAGTGTGAAGAAACGAAACAAAGAATATATAATTCCATTTAAAGGGTTAAAAAATGGAATTCATGACTTTGAGTTCAATATAAATGATGCGTTCTTTTCTGAAATAAAGTTTTCTGAAATTGAGCATGGGCATTTGAATGTGAGCGTGCAATTGCACAAACACCAGACTTTTCTGGAGTTTGATGTAAATATCCATGGCGATGTGGAACTCACCTGCGATCGTTGTCTGGATGAATACATAGAAGAAGTGGATTTCAGGGGAAGTTTGTATGTAAAGTTTGGAGAGGAAACAGACACGGAAGATGATGAGATCATCATTCTCTCGGAGGATGAGTACGAACTCGACCTCTCACATTATATAAATGAAAGCATTAACCTGAGTTTACCGTTAAAAAGGGTGCATCCTGATGATGATAAAGGAAATCCTCAGTGTAATGAGGATATGATTTCTAAATTAAAAGAACATCAGTCAGATAGCTCAAAGGATGGAAATATTGACCCAAGATGGAATGGATTGAGAGATTTATTATCAGATAATTAAATATTTAACAACAAATAAAAATGGCACATCCGAAACGTAAAATTTCTAAACAGCGTAGAGATAAAAGAAGAACACATTATAAGGCTACAGCTCCAACACTTATGGCCTGCCAAAACTGTGGCGCTACTGTACAGTACCACAGGGTTTGTCATGAAT
>CAZZBU010000074.1:0-18729 GCA_964652315.1 uncultured Bacteroidales bacterium | reverse complement strand
GTCATTTTTACTTTTGCGGTTGAACCACTGCCAGGGTTTTCAACCATTGGCAGGGCAGGTCCCGTCAGTGGTCAACGACCCTGATGGTGGCTAGGCGACATAATAGTCTTGACATGACACCAATGTTTCTAAGAAAGATTTATGTGGCTTTAAAAGAACGTCAAAACCAAGGCTTGGAAAGCCCAAAAAAAACAGAGGGTACTAAACGTACATGAGTATTTTATGGACAAGCGTAACACAGGGATCGGCGTTTTCTTAACGACACTAACTATTATATTTCATGCTTAATATGCCCGGCGCACTTCAAAAATACCCTTATCCGAAGGCAATAACATCCTGGATTTTCCGGGAACAACTGCAGCCTTGGTGGTTGTCCCGGCAATATCATTCAGCACTGCTTTCAGGGATGCTTCTTCGGGATCGCCAAACATATGCGTTACATCATCACTGGCAGAAATATCCACCGGGATGCCATCAAAAAAGTCGCCATAATCATTGGCATTCTCATATTTAAAACTGATGGGCAGAACGGTGTAATTATAATCCGTGAATGTCATGGCATACATACCTACCGGTTTTCCATGGGTAGTTGCACCGGCAAGCCTTACGTTGTAAAACGGTTCCAGGCCGTTGATGAGCATCTCACTTGCCGAGGCCGAACCTTCTGTGGTGATGAAATATACCCTGTCGAGTGAAATGGCCGATGGATTTGACCTGAAATAAACCAGGGTATCCATGGCACTGTAATTATTATTATGGGATAACTTATAGAAAATATCATTCGTCTGGCTGGCACCGCCAATCCATGCAGCAATGTTTTCAGCCACATCAACACTGCCTCCACCGTTGTATCTAAGGTCGATGACCAGTTCTGTAATACCGGCATTTTTGAAATCAGTAAACACACTGTCGATCTCTCTTTTGCTGTTTTCAATAAAATCCTGAAACACCATATACCCAACATTTATTTCCTGGTAATTTATCACTTCAGCATGCAACACGGCATTAATATTAATCAATTCTTTTGTCAGGGTGATAACCTGTGGATTCCCGTCGGGTGAAAGAAAACCAATGGCGTTTGTAAGGCCTTCATCATCTGCTCCAAGTAATTCAAATATATTTGATGTAGTGGCCTCTCTGCCATTAACCGTTTCAATAATCCAGGAACGCCTCACCCCTTCCTGATATGCCTGTGTATTGCGGTAAACAAAGGCTATCCGGATGTTGTCCTGTGCATCAACCGAAAGCAAAAATCCATGACCGGCCATTTGCCCCTGCTCGAAATATTGCTGAAATTCCTGTTTTGACATTACCGTACTCCATCTGTCATAAGGCGCATAACGCAAATCATTTAACAATGCCTGAGGCGAACCATAGGTTGTAGGATCAACCTCCGGAAGCTGATCATTCCAGAGATAAATATCCTTCATTAGTTTATAAATCTCCCGATTTACAATTTGAACTTCTGATAAATTATTATTTGACGATTTGTCAATATCATCATTATCGTCATCTTTCTCACATGCCCCAATAATACCAACTAAAGCAAACAAGTATAAGAATAAAAAAAACTTCCTGTTCATTGTACTATATTTTAGTTTCACAAAAAACTACAAAATCCATTCTAAAAGTTAACGGAACTTCTTTTGTAAGATTATGCCTAAAGCTATTAAAGTTAACCCAGCCAGTGAAGATACAAAGATTTCTTCTTTTATGATTAACCGGATAAGAAGCAAAGAAAAAAAAGGCGTAAGGTAGATAAGGTTGCTGATAAACCGGGTCCTTTCAGCATATTCAAGGGCTTTAAGCCAGAACACAAAGGTGAGGCCCATTTCAAAAACACCCACATAACCACAGGCCAGCAATCCACTTACTGAAACCGGCTGCGATGAACCAAAAGCCAAATGGAAAGGCAACAAAATTAAAAATGCAAAAAGAAATGTGAGAAATAGCTTTACCACCGGGTCGCGTTTATCCCGTGCATTAAGCAACCAATACAAAGCCCAGAATACTGAGCTAATCAATGCCAGAAATATGCCAAAGGGTTCTGAAAAATCAAAGGTGAACCACCTTCCCCCGGATGCAATGAAAATTACGCCGACAAAACTCATCAATAAAGCTATTGCACTCACCCATCCTACCTTTTCTTTGTTAATGGGAATGGAAAGCAACACCAGCACAATAGGCCAGGTAAAGTTCAATGGCTGGGCCATTTGTGCAGGTAATAAACTGTAGGCTTTAAACAGGATGAGGTAGTATAATGTAGGGTTAAGCAATCCCAGGAAAGCTGAAAAAAGGTATTCTCTGCCTGTTGCCTGAAGCGCTAATCTGAGTTTCCCCTGAACCAGCAGAATCAAAAACAAAACCAAAAGGGATGTGGTCACCGAATAAAACAGCAGGGTGAAAAAACCGACATGCCGCAGGGCTATTTTAAAGGCACTTGCTACCGTAGCCCAAAACAGAATGGACAGGGCAGCAAACAAATATGCTTTTTGATTGCGGGTCATGCAGGTGAATTAATCAATGCGATCAAAGCCAGTATAAGGTCGCAAGACTTCCGGAATTTCAATTCCATGGGCTGTCTGATTGTTTTCAAGCAAGGCTGCAACAATCCGAGGCAATGCCAGTGCACTTCCGTTGAGCGTATGTGCCAGTTGTGCTTTTTTCTGGCCGGATGCCTTAAACCTCAGCTTAAGCCGGTTGGCCTGATACGATTCAAAATTTGAAACAGAACTTACCTCCAGCCATTTATCCTGGGCGGCCGAATACACTTCAAAATCGTATGTTAATGCTGATGTAAAACTGATGTCACCTCCACAAAGAATTATAATCCGGTAAGGCAACCCTAACTGCTTGATGATTGATTCCACATGATCAACCATCTCATCCAATGCCTGATATGATTTTGTGGGATGTTGAATTTGAACGATTTCAACCTTATCGAATTGGTGTAACCGGTTAAGCCCGCGAACATCCTTCCCGTATGACCCGGCCTCACGCCTGAAACAAGGTGTGTATGCAGTATTTTTAATCGGGAAATCTGTTTCATTCAGAATCACATCACGGTAGATATTTGTTACAGGTACCTCAGCTGTCGGGATAAGATAATAATTGCCGTGTTCTTGCGGTACCGTATACATTTGCCCTTCTTTATCCGGCAACTGACCCGTCCCAAAACCAGAGGCTTCGTTCACCATCAGGGGTGGCAATACCTCATGATAACCGGCTGCTGTATTCTGATCCAGAAAAAAGTTAATAAGTGCACGTTGCAGGCGGGCCCCCTTGCCTTTGTAAACAGGAAAGCCGGCACCGGTAATTTTATTCCCCAACTCAAAATCAATAATATCATATTTTTTTGCCAGTTCCCAGTGTGGAAGGGCATCTTCACCGCCAGGCCTTACTGTGCCACCTGCACGTACTTCAGCATTATCGGCCTCTGAATGCCCTTCTGGAACTTTCTCAGAAGGTAAATTCGGCAGTTGAACAAGGGTGTTTTCAAGTTCAACGGTAATTTCCTGTTGCTTTTCATTTAATGCTTTAATCTGCTCTTTCAGTTCTCCGGTAGCATTGCGGGCCTTTTCAGCTTCTTCTTTTTTGCCAGCCTTAAAAAGCTGGCCAATCTCTTTAGAGACACGATTCATCTCGGCCTGCTTGTTATCAGCTTCAACCTGAAGCCTTTTACGGTCTTCATTCAGCTCTAAAATTTTATCAACCAGAGGCTTGGCATCAAAATTTTTAATTTTCAGCCGTTCTGCAATCAATCCGGGATTCTCTTCAATTTGTTTTAATGAAAGCATAACAGAATATTTTTGGCAAAAATAAAAATCTCCTGCTATTCCCCTCAATGAAAAGGAAGAAAAACAGGAGATTCAAATAATGTAATAAGCTTCCTTTATTCAGCAGGTACTACTGAAACATAGGATTTATTGTTTCTTCTTTTTCTGAATTCAATTTTACCATCAGTCAAGGCATACAGTGTATGGTCTTTACCAATACCTACATTATTGCCAGGATGATGTTGTGTTCCACGCTGACGAACAATAATATTCCCAGCTTTTGCATTTTGTCCACCAAAAAGTTTAATTCCTAACCGTTTACTTTCTGATTCACGACCATTACGTGAGCTACCAGCTCCTTTCTTATGTGCCATGGGGTATTATTTTTTAAATTGTTATTCCTTATCTTCTGATTTCTTATCTTCTTTTTTCTCAGCCGTTGGTTTGGCTGTCTTTTTAGGTGCAGCTTTTTTTTCCTCAGCCTTAGGCGCTGCTTCTTTTTTCTCAGCTGTGGCCTTTGCTGCAGGTTTTTTCGTTGCTGATTTATTTTCCTTTGCAGGTGCTTTTTCTTCAGCAGCTTTGGTAGCAGGCTCTTTCTTTGTTTCGGTCACAGGTGCTGCAGGGGCAGTTTCTTCAGTTTTTGCCTCTGTTTTTGAAGCAGTTTTCTTATCTTCTGCTTTTGCTTTTGAAGCGCCTTTTGCAAGGATATCATCAATTAAAATTTCGGAAAAATCCTGACGATGTCCGTTAAGCTTTTGGTATCCTTTTCTTCTTTTTTTCTTGAATACTTTTACCTTATCACCACGAACATGAGCCACCACTGAAGCAGAAACCATAGCACCTTCAATAACCGGAGTACCAAGGTTCACTTTTCCGTCATCATCAATAAGCATCACTTTATTGAATTCTACTTTATCACCTTCCTTGGCTGCTAAACGATGAACGTAAAGCCTGCTGTTTTTCTCAACCTTAAACTGTTGACCTGCGATGTCTACTATTGCGTACATTGTTGTAATTATTTGCTTTTCAACTTTGGGAGTGCAAAAATAGGAAAGTTAATTTGATCTACAAGCAATTAAAATAAATATTTTTGTTTTTTTGCTTTTTAATGGCATCACAAAATATTGAATTCAATACCCTCCTCATGGTTCAACCGCATAATACACTGACCTCTTGAAACTTGTTTGCTCCCCAAAAAACAAAATCATTCCTCAAAAGCTTTATCGAATTAAAAAAGCTTTCACTATCTTTGTAATTCTGCTTCTGCAAATGAGCACAAAAATATAAATAATATTGAGGGATAATTGAGGTTATGAGTAAAATAAAGCTAAATGTACTCGGAATATCTTACAGCCAGACACAATCCGGAGCTTATGCCTTAGTGCTGACTGAAGAACAAGGAGAACGAAGAATACCAATCATTGTCGGAGGTTTTGAAGCCCAGGCTATTGCCATTCAGCTGGAGGGATTAAAACCACCACGCCCCCTTACCCATGATTTATTCCTGAAATTTGCCAATGCTTTTAAAATCGACCTTATAGAGGTGGAAATTTATAAACTCGAGGAAGGTGTTTTTTACAGCAAATTGATTTGTGATAACGGAATGAACCGGGTTACCATTGATGCCCGTACCTCTGATGCCATTGCACTTGCCCTTCGTTTCCAGTGCCCAATTTATTCCAATGAAGATATTATGTCGCGTGCAGGCATTATCCTCGATTTTGAAAAAGAATCCAAGGTAAAAAAAGCTTCCTCGCATGGAAAATCCTTCAGCATTGATATCGAAAGTAAAGAGCGGACAACCGAAGAATTGAGGGAATTTAAACTGGAGGAACTCGAAGGAATGCTGCAGGAAGCTATCACACGCGAAGATTACGAACAGGCCTCCAGAATCCGGGATGAAATAAACCGAAGAGAAAGCATGTAACCCACTTACAGGGTTTATTGGTGGCAAATCAAACCAGACTTTTAGTAACTTAAAGTCGCTTTATTCAACTCTCCCTGCAACTTATTTTTGGTTCATCCTTACAAACCTGTTAAATATAAGCACTTTCAGGCAATTAATCATATTCTTTGAACCTTAGTTTACAAGCACAATAAATTTATTCTATTTTTGTATAGAATCAAACATGAATATTATTGTTTGATAGAATAAAAAAAGCCCTGAACAATATATGAGCAAAGAAGAAGACAGAATTAAAGCGCTGGAAAAGAAAGTAAAAAGCCTGGAGAAACAAGTAAAACAAACTGAAAGGCAATCGAAGAAGTACAAAGCTTTGTTCGAAAACGCACCTTTGGGTTTATTCAGGGCAGATGAGTCAGGAACCTTGCTGGACATCAATCTTAGCATGGCTCAAATACTGGGCTACAGGAGCATTAAATCTGCGTTAAATGACCTGTGTAATTTGTCAAACTTCATTCCCGATTTTAGTGGATTGTTATCAGAATTAAAGCATAAATCCAGGCATGGTGACCGTTTATACACCTTTCAAAAGCAGTTGAAGAAAAAAGGCAATATACTCATCGAAGTAAATCTTACCATAAAAGTTCTCACAGATGCACAGAAGGATTTGAAATATCTTGAGGGATTTATTGAAAACATTACAAAACGCAAGGAAACCGAACAAAAACTTATTGTAGAGCGGAATCAACTCCGGGCAGTTATCGATAATATCCCGGACTTCATTTATGTGAAAAACCTGGAAGGACAATACATCCTGGCAAACAAAATCCTTTCGAGATGGGTGAAAAGCATCTCCGGAGAAAAGGTTATTGGTAATTATGACAGGAATATTTTCCCCGAACAGGTGGCAAAGGAATTTATCGAAGATGATAATCTTGTATTTGATAATCAAAAAATAATCAATAAAGACGAACAAAGGCTTGGCGATTTTTCGAACATTGCAATTTATACTACCAAAATTCCCCTTAAAGATGATGGAAACAAAATCATTGGAGTAGTAGGAATCAGCCGGAACCTGACCGATTTAAAAACGGCACAGGAAAAAATCCGCTCTAGCCAGACCAATCTTAAAGCTGTCATTGAGAGTACAAGCAATGCCATCTGGTCTGTTGACAGGGATTACAATCTCATTGAGGGAAACACCGCCTTCAAAAAAATATTCACCGCGTTGTTTGGACTAAAGGTGCGATCCGGTCAGAACATCTTAAAATCACTGCCCGACAATGAAAAGATTACATGGAAGTCATATTATGACGCTGCTTTTAAGGGCAATCAATGGCATGAAGAACTCTCCTACGACATAAATTGTGAAAGATATCAGTTTAACGTAACGTTTAATCCCATTTATTCCGCTTCGAAAAAGATTACCGGTGCGACCGTATTTGCCCAGGATATCTCTCTTCGAAAAAAAGCTGAGGCAAAGGTTCGTGAAAGTGAAGTAACCTTCAAACAATTTGCAGACAACACAAGTGATGCTTTTCTGATGCTCGAAAATAACCGGGTTATATACAGCAATCCAGGATTTAAAATCATTTACGGAAGAGATGTAAAACAGAACATCAACCCGGATGAGTTTCACCTGCAGTGGATTCATCCACAAGATAAAACACGCATAAAACGGAAATTGATTTCAAAGCAATATCAGGTAAAAAGAAAACTAAACACCCAATTCCGCATCATAAAGCCCAATGGAGAAATAACCTGGATATGGGTTCGCTCATCATTAATAACTACTGATCAGGGGGTAAAAAGGACCATCATTGTATCCAGTGACATTACCCAGCAAAAAGAACTGGAACTGAAACTCATTCAGGTTCAAAACCAGCAAAAAGCCCTGCTGGATAATATCCCTTATCTGGCATGGGTTAAGGATTTAAATAAACGTTACACCCTTGTAAACAAGCCTTTTGCAAAAAAATACAATACTACTCCGGAGGCCGTAATAGGCAAAACAGATTTTGATTTCAGCTCTGAAGAAAAAGCCCTGGAACACGAAAGATCTGACAATGAGGTAAGAACCCAAAACAAAAGGTTGCTCTTCCATGATCATGACCCGGTAGAAAATAAATGGATTGAAACTTATAAGGCACCAATTTATAACGAATTGGGTAAGATTATTGGTATAACCGGTATCTCACGTGACATTACATCACAAAAAACCATTGAAGATGCCATCCGGGGCAGTGAGGAACGATTCAGAGCATTGCTGCAAAACTCATCAGATGCCATTACACTATTAAATAAAAAAGGAGAAATTACCTTTGAAAGCTCACTGAAAAGCAAGACATCCGAATATACCATTGATGAACTTGTTGGAAAAAAATTCCAGGATTTTATCCATCCGGAAGATAAGGAATCAATCATAGCCACACTAAAAGTGGTAAGCGCTACGCCTGACAAAGAGATAAAAAGAGAATACCGCAGCCTTCATAAAAACAGAAAATGGATTTATGTTGAAAGTATTTTCATTAACAAACTTGATAACCCTGACATTAACGGCATTGTGGTCAACACAAGAAATACTACAGAACGTAAAATGGCCGAACTCCGGGAAAGGGTGTATCACGACAATCTTATCTTCCTGAGCAATTCAGCCCTTGACTTGCTGGGGCTATCCTCCAAAGATGATATATACAAATATATTTCTGTAAGGCTCAATGACTACCTTGAAAATGCCGTGGTTATTGTAAGTGCTTACAACGATGCCGAAGCACTTTTCAGCATTGAATCTGTAAGAGGCGTTGATGATAAAAAAGAAGATATCCGGTCATTATTAAAGAAAACAGCAACAGATATCCGTTTTCCAGTGCTAACAGACATAAAAGACCATCTGTTTACCGGTAAACTTATCTCCTTGAATTTTGATGAAGGCGATTGGGAAATAGAGGACTTCAGCCGGAAAGAATACGAATTCATCAAGCGAATGTTAGGCATTAACAAGGTATATTCCATCAATCTGGCGAGACATAACAAACTCCTTGGAAACGTAACCATTCTGACACGGCAGAAAGCCATCGTGAAATTCAAGCATATCATCGAAACTTTCCTCCATCAGGTATCAGTAGCCCTGCATCGTAGCCAGTTGGAGTATGAATTAATCCGGGCCAAAGAGAAAGCTGAGGAGTCAGATAAATTAAAATCTGCGTTCCTTGCCAATATGAGCCACGAAATACGCACCCCCATGAACGGCATCCTTGGTTTTGCAGAACTCCTGAACGAGGATGAACTGAGTCCGGGAAACCGTAAAAAATACATTGAGATAATCAACAACAATGGGAAAATGCTTATTAACCTGATTGATGACATTATTGATTTCTCAAAAATTGAGGCCGGACAAATAAAAATCATACAAAAGGTATTTTCCCTGAATTCCATGCTGCAACAGGTACATTCGTCATTCCTTACTGAAAACCTGATTCACAATAAAGCCAAAGTAAAATTACGCATGCGCAAAGCCCTGAGCAATGAGAAATGTTATATCCATTCTGATCCGAACCGGTTGCGGCAAATACTAACCAACCTCGTTGGTAATGCTTTTAAATTTACCGAGGAAGGGTACATTGAATTTGGCTACAGGTTAATCAATGAAAACACAACCCTGGAGTTTTATGTGAAAGATACCGGCATCGGTATTCCGGAAGATAAACTGCGCCATATATTCGATCGTTTTGTACAGGCCGATAGCTCCCCTACAAGGAAATACGGTGGCTCCGGACTAGGACTGCCCATATCAAAGGGGTTTGTAGAAATGCTCGGCGGTGAAATGTGGGCAGAATCAAGTTATGGCGAAGGTTCGGTATTTTCGTTCACCATGCCATATAAACCGGCTGAAAAAACAAACGATGAAAAAAAAGAAAAAGTAACGCCCAAAAAACAATACAATTGGAGCGACAGGGTTATCCTGGTAGCAGAAGACGATCGCTTTTCCTATAAGTTCCTGGAAGGTTTTCTGAATCAAACCCAGGCCAGTGTTATCCACGCCGAAAACGGAAAAAAAGCTGTGGACCTATGCCTGGAAATTCATGATATTGACCTGGTACTTATGGATATTCAAATGCCGGAAATGAACGGATACGAAGCTACCGCCCTCATTAAACAAAGCAGAAAAGATCTTCCGGTTATTGCGCAAACAGCCAACGCTATTTTTGAAGAAAAAGAAAAATGTTACGAGGCAGGATGTGATGACTTTGTAACGAAACCAATCAACATTCGTGAATTATATGCCAAGATTGATAATTTTTTTAAAACCAGGGTTAAATCCTAATCCTGTCTTCGGATATGCTTAACTGGTTTATTGTTACTGTAACAGGCATTTGTTATATATGGCTGATTTCAAAATACATCCGGGGTTTAAAAACCATCTTCAGTAAAACCGGTAAATGTTCCTCCATGGAGCCGGTGATGCAGGCAGCTGTTGTTGTGGCCCTGCGCAATGAGGAAAACACTGTAGGTGACTTTCTGGAAAGGTTTTTACATTCTGACAATATCTTATACACAAAGGAAATCATTCTGGTGAACGATCATTCGGAAGATGCCACACCAGACATCATCCAACAATATGCGTCACGGCATAGCAAAATAAAAGCCCTAAATCAAAAGAAAGGCTTTATCGGAAAAAAGCAGTCCCTGCTCCTTGGTATAAACAGGGCAACATGCGACATCATCCTCACTACGGATGCCGATTGTAGGGTTGGAAATTTATGGGTTAAAAACCACCTTTTGGGCTACACAAACAGGCAGGTACAAGTACAGGCAGGTTTGGTAATGATGCATGGCCATTCCCTTTTTGAAAGATTACAGGAAATTGAATTCGCGTCACTTATGGCATCGGCCACAGGCGCTTCGGGAATCGGAAAACCAATTATGATTAACGGGGCAAACCTTTCGTTCAGAAAAGACACCTACCTGCAAATACATAACCACTTGTTTCTTCATCACCCCTCGGGAGACGATATGTTTCTGCTTCAATCCATAAAAGAAAGTCAGCCGGATGCTTTCCGCTTTATCGTTACTCAGGGCAGTGAGGTAAAAACCTTACCTCAGAAATCCTTTAAAGCTTTCCTTCATCAGCGGCTTCGCTGGGCAGCAAAAAGCCACTTGTATACTGATAAGGACATCCTTTTAAGCGGGGCCATAGTTTTTGTAACGAACCTGTTTTTACTGGGCTTTCTCCTACTCGGCATCCTGTATGCTGCCGCATGGAAATACTACCTCGTACTGGTATTGCTGAAGACAATTCCTGATTTTGCTTTGTTACAGCGATATTTCAACCAGACAGGACATCCTAAAAACCGGGGGCTCTTTGTTTTACCCATTCAAATTCTGTATCCCTTTTATGCTGTCGGGGTTGCCGTTTTATCACAACTGGTAAAAATCAACTGGAAAAACCGGTCGTATTTAGCACGGAATCGGGTACAGAATTAAAAAAAGTCCCTGAATCAACATGGATTCAGAGACTTCTTCATTAACATGGCTTCATTACTTATTTTGTTTGTATAAGTGTTTTCACAGTAGACTTGCCATCAACCTGATACTTCAGGTAATATGTGCCTTGTGATAATGTTTTATCTTCATTTGTGAAAGTATAATTATAATGCCCTGCGCCCAATCGCTGATCAACAAGCACTTTAACCTTCTTACCGGCATTGTCATAAAGTTCAATCAACACATCGCTGGTGTTATCTATCCGGTATTTCATGTAGAACTGATCCTCAAAAGGATTGGGATACACTTCCAGGTTCTTTGCTAACAACTCTTGAGTCACTTCTGTTGTTGCAACCAGATTTTCACGGTATGCAGCCTGATGCGAAACATGGGATTTTCCATTCGTAGTAGACTTGATGGAAGTAAGTACCAATAAAGGAAAACGGATATTCTGCGCATACCAGCGATAGGTGGTAACTTCAATTTCACCGGGCGTGTTGCTGAAATTCCTGCTGTATTTTCTTACGGTTTTCACCCTTAAGGTATTATCCACCATTTTATCGCCGGGAAGGATTAATTTTCCATACCCATCAGCTTCAACAGAATAGGTACCTGTAATATCTGTGGCTGCATTATCCTTATACTGGTGTTTTCCTGAGTAATTACCTGAGAAATAGTCCCCATAAGTAAACGGATATTTCATTTTCACAAAGGGTTGATCGTAAGATATCACCAAATTCCCATTGCTGCTAACCAGTCCGTACTGTTCAATGGATTCTTCATTGAGTTTAAAATAAAAACGATTGCCAAACTCATTTAGTTCAACATTTGTTTCAGGAAAAAGGGCATTGTTTTCAGAGGTATAAGTGGCTGTTAGCGGTCCTGCAAAATCGCGCACGGCTTTCAGGGAGGAAAAATCCCAAATCTGATTTTCGCCGCCATAACCGGGAGCAACATATTCGGTAATTTTCATTTCATTGATTTTATCAGCCATCAATGCATGGTTCTTGTATGTTAACGTAACCTGTGCAAAGGTCATATTACCCAATAAAACCATTACTACGATAAGTGTGTATAATTTTTTCATAGAGTACAATTTTAATTCCACATCCAATAATCCTATCAAATTTAACAAATTCTTATCAGGATTTTACTTAAGAATGTGTTAAAAGTTACGCTTTTTAATTATCCAGTATGATAATCCAAAAAATAAAGCAACATAAAACAGTACTATCCCGGTATTTTGCGCCAGGGGTACTTTGTGCAAAAAAATATCAGCATCTTGAAGGTCAAGGTCTTGTACCTGAGCCCCGGCCGATTCAATTAAGTCAACGATATTTGGTGTCAGGCCGGTTATGGCTTTCATAGGAAAAAATGATTTAAAATCAACCTCCACCGCAGTGCGCAGAATTGGTTCAATGACGATACGATACAATAAAAACATAACAATGGAAAGTGCGGTATTTTTAAATATCAGGCATATCAACAAGGCGAAACTCATGTATGCCAATGCCTGTAAAAAATACACAAACACATAATGGATGTTGGCAAAAAAGTCAGTAAGCCCGTATTTGATGCTACTGAACAAGCCAAATGCCATGGTTGAAAGCAAAACCAGGATAAACCCGTAGACTGCAAAAGTAAAGATGACCAAATACTTGCTATACAAAAGCTGCTGCCTTGACAAACCGGTTATAATGTTTTGCCGGAATGTACGGTATGAAAATTCATTCCCTGCAAGGATGATAATCAGGATTCCAAGGAGCAAATTCAACCAGCTGGCGAGCCAGGTAGTAGAAATCCACAACGCTGGTATACGATACAGCCGGTTCATATTAAATCCGGGGATGGCAAAATCAACCTGTGAAAAAGTAACCAGGATAATCAAAAAGATTAACAGGTGCATTCCAAGCAACACTCTTGCTGTACCGTAGCGGGCTATTTTGATGTATTCTATTTGAAATAAATTCTTCATGACTAAGTCTTATTAGGATTACTTTACAAGTTCAAGAAATTGGGATTCAAGACTTTTCTTTTTAGTTTCCAGGCGGGTAAGCACAATTTTTTTCTCAAAAGCTGCTTTATTCAAATCACCAGCGCTAAACCCTGATTTTAATGTTAAAATAAAACTGTTGCCATCACGGGAATGATTCTTAACCATATCACTGTGCTGCACAAAGCTGTTTAGTGATTCTATATCTTCAGCGCTCACAAACACCAGATCATCATCAACCAACAGTTCAGAAACCCTGCCACATGCCAGTAGATTTCCTTCTTTAAGCACCGCTACGTGGGAGCATACTTTTTCGACTTCGTAAAGGATATGGCTTGCCAGTAAAATGGTCTTTCCTTTAGCTGCCTGCGCTATGATTATCTCCCTTACCTCTGCGATTCCTTCCGGATCCAGTCCATTGGTAGGTTCATCCAGGATGAGCACCTCAGGATCGCCAAGCAGGGTGGCTGCAATGGCAAGCCGTTGCTTCATACCAAGGGAAAGGGTATAAAATCTGTCATCTGCACGGTTTATCAGGTTGGTTAGCGTAAGCACCCGTTCGATATCATCATCACCAAGCTCCTTAATTCTGGCAACCAGTTTTAAATTGTCTTTGAGGCTGAGGTAAGGATAAAAATTTGGTACTTCAACAATAGATCCGATTTTTTTGCGTAAGGCATCGTTGTTACCATCATCAAACCAACTATATTCACCATTATTTGCGAAAATTATACCCGTTACTATGGACAAAATAGTGGTTTTACCGCTTCCGTTAGGTCCAAGAATGCCATAAACATCTCCCCTTTTCACGGTCAGCGAAAAATTATTTACGGCTGTTAGCTGGTTGTATTTTTTAGTGACTCCGTTTATTCGTAAAATTTCATCCACACTTCTTAAGATTTAGTTTTGATTTTAGTTTCCAAGTTCAGAAATAAATTTAATGCGCATCAGCCGGATATCCTCTTCGGTATATTCATCTTCTCCCAATTCTTCAAGGGCAGCTTCGATGGATTCTGTTTCGGCCTCTTCGCGAAAATACTCAAATACTTCATCCTGATGATCTTCATCAAGCACTTCATTGATATAATAATTTATATCGAGCTTTGTGCCCGAGTTCACAATGGCTTCTATTTCTTTTAGCAAATCATTCATTTCAAGGCCTTTGGCATCGGCTATATCTTCAAGAGATAACTTGCGGTCAATGCTTTGAATGATATAAACCTTCAGTCCCGATTTGTTAACCACTGACTTAACCACCATATCTTCAGGACGTTCTATTTCTTTTTCTTCAACGTACTGTTTAATCACATCAATGAAATCTTTTCCATACCGCTGGGCCTTACCTGAACCCACCCCGATGATATTTTTCAATTCCTCCATGGTTATGGGATAACGGGTACACATATCTTCAAGGGAAGGATCCTGAAAAATCACAAAAGGAGGAAGATTCAGTTTTTTGGCTTTTTCCTTGCGGAGATCTTTCAGAATGCTGAATAATTCCTCATCCACTACGGCCGATTTTGCAGCACCGGCACTATCATCAGCCGTAGCAGCATCATAATCATGATCTTCCGTGAGCATGAAGGAGTGAGGATTCTCAAGGTATTCTTTTCCTTTGGGGGTTACTTTTAAAAGACCGTAATTCTCAATATCCTTATCAAGCATTTTGTGAATCAGCGCCTGCCGAATTACAGCCTGCCAGAACTTTTTATCTTTATCTTTTCCCTTTCCAAAAAACTCATTCTTATCATGACGGTATGATTTGATGGAAGCATCTTTGTAGCCCACCAACACATTGGCCACATGATCAAGTTTAAATTTTTCATTGATGGCCAGCACGGTTTTTAGTACAAGTTCGATATATCCTTTTCCTTCAAACTGTTCTTTGGGCTTCAGGCAATTGTCACAATTCTCACAACGCCCGTCCATGGTTTCACCAAAATAAGCCAGAAGTTGCTTTGGCCGGCAAACCGATGATTCAGCATAGGAAACGGTTTCCAGAAGCAGTTGTTTTCCAATTTCCTGCTCTGCTATGGGTTTTCCCTGCATAAATTTTTCCAGCTTCTGGATGTCTTTATAGCGATAAAAAGCAATGCAGCGGCCTTCACCTCCATCGCGTCCGGCACGGCCTGTTTCCTGATAGTAGCCTTCAAGGCTTTTGGGCATATCATTGTGAATCACAAAGCGCACATCAGGCTTGTCAATACCCATTCCAAAGGCAATGGTGGCCACAATAACATCGGCATCTTCCATCAAAAAAGCATCCTGGTTGGCGGCACGGGTAACTGCATCCATGCCTGCATGATACGGAAGGGCTTTTACACCATTAATTTGAAGTGTTTCCGCCAGTTCTTCCACTTTTTTACGGCTCAGGCAATAAACAATTCCGGATTTACCGGAATTATTCTTGATGAATTTTATGATCTCTTTTGTTGCATGTATCTTGGGGCGTATTTCATAATATAGATTATGCCTGCGGAAAGATGATTTAAAAACAATGGCATCAAGCATCCCAAGGTTTTTCTGGATATCGTGCTGTACTTTTGGGGTAGCTGTGGCTGTAAGGGCAATCAAAGGAGCCCTGCCTATTTCGCTTACAATGGGTTTTATCCTCCGGTATTCGGGACGGAAGTCGTGCCCCCATTCCGAGATACAATGCGCTTCATCAATGGCGTAAAACGAAATTTTCACATCCCGCAGAAACATCACATTTTCTTCCTTGGTCAGTGATTCGGGAGCTACATACAGGAGCTTTGTTTTTCCATTTATAACATCCTGGCGCACCTTAGCAAGCTCAGACTTATTCAAAGAGGAATTCATAAAATGAGCAATGCCGTCTTCCTCACTGAAGCTCCGCATGGCATCCACCTGATTCTTCATCAATGCAATAAGCGGAGATATGACGATAGCTGTTCCCTCCAACAATAATGAAGGCAACTGATAACACAGGGACTTACCGCCTCCTGTAGGCATTAACACAAATGAGTCTCTGCCTTCGAGTACATTTCGAATGATCTCTTCCTGGTTTCCCTTGAAGCTGTTAAATCCAAAATGTTTTTTTAAGTGATCTTTTAACGTTACGTTATTCTCTGTTTCCATACTTCTCTAATTTCCCTTGAACATGATCATACCCTTCAACAGGAAACAAAACGGATTAATACTATTTTTATTTGTTTGATTTTTAACGAATAAGAACCAAAATAGTTACAACGATTAGCGCGTATCTAAAAATTAAATACATTTGTACGCTAAATTTACAAAATTATTTTGGAACAGATGCAGAACTTCTGTTTATAGGTGCAAAGTGATACTTTTTTATGAGCAAAAATAAGGAGAAAAGTGATAATGTGGACATGACCTTTCTGGAGCATCTGGAAGAGCTTCGTTGGCATTTGGTCCGATCAGTAATGGCCGTTGTATTAATCGCAATTGTTGCATTCATTTTTAAGAACATTGTCTTTGATGTGATTATAATAGCACCCAAAGAACCCGGATTTTTTACCAACCGCATGTTATGTCAGTTTGGCGAATTAGTGGGTGTTAAGCGTCTTTGCATTAATTCCGAACCCTTGAATCTGATTAACATCAACATGGCGGGACAGTTTACTGCGCATATTATGGTTTCTCTCATCGGTGGGTTTATAGTGGCTTTTCCTTACATTTTTTGGGAAATGTGGCGGTTCATTGCGCCTGCCCTCTATTCAAATGAGAAGAAATATGCCAGCGGTTCTGTTTTCTTCAGCTCGTTGTTGTTTATGCTGGGCGTGCTGTTTGGTTATTATCTTATTGTACCGCTTTCTGTGCATTTTTTGGGCACTTACCAGGTAAGTCAGGAAGTAGCTAACCAGATTAACCTTGTAAGTTACATGAAAACAGTGGCTTCCATTACACTGGCAAGTGGGGTGATTTTTGAATTGCCAATCCTGGTGTTCTTTCTAACCAAAGTTGGACTGGTTACACCTGAATTTCTGAAACGGTATCGACGGCATTCCCTCGTGATTATCCTGTTGCTGTCTGCCATTATCACTCCTCCGGATGTATTCAGTCAAATCCTCGTATCCTTACCACTTATCCTCCTGTATGAAGTAGGCATAAAAATCTCAAGGGCCATTGTAAAAAAAGAGCGTGAAGAGCAGGAAGCCTGGGAAAGAGAAAATAAACCAGCAAAAAAGGAACCTTCAAAGGAAGATACGGTAGAAAAAAATGAGGAAGTAAAAAAAGATGATAATGGCAACAACAGTGAAACCAAAAAACGGGATGATAATTTAGGATACGGATATGATCCTTATGCAGATAATGATTAAATAAAATATTCATTTAAAACAAAAAACCAATGGCAAAGTGCAAATGTCTTGTAGAGTTAAAATCCGATACTGGCAAAGTTTTTGAAGTCAACAAGTATTACGGATATGATTTTATATCATCAATTGGTGATCGCCCTTCGTTTTTCAGGGTTTATTTTGATGATGACACTTATGAAAAAGTTGAGGTTAAAGTATTCAAAAATCATTTTAAGAAATACTAAACAGAAATTTTTATGGAACTTCGAACTGAAAGCCTTGTAAAAAAATACCGGAGCCGCACTGTGGTTAGGAATGTATCCATCAGTGTGGAACAAGGTGAAATTGTGGGGCTTTTAGGACCGAATGGCGCCGGAAAAACGACTTCATTTTACATGATTGTGGGGTTAATCACACCAAACAACGGGAAAATTTACCTTGACGGCCTTGACATCACCCGTGAACCTGTTTACAGGAGGGCCCAGCGGGGTATCGGCTATCTGGCACAGGAAGCTTCTGTTTTCAGAAAGCTAAGCGTCGAGGACAACATCCGTTCTGTCCTTGAAATGACGAACATGTCAATTAAAGAACAACGCGACCGCACTGAAAATCTGCTCCAGGAATTTGGTCTGACAAAAATCCGTAAAAGTCTTGGCATTCAACTATCCGGAGGCGAACGCCGGCGTACTGAAATTGCCCGTGCCCTGGCCATTGATCCAAAATTTATCCTGCTGGACGAACCTTTTGCCGGGGTCGACCCCATTGCTGTAGAAGACATCCAGGAAATCGTAAAAACCCTCAAATCGAAAAACATCGGAGTAGTTATAACCGACCATAATGTGCACGAAACCTTATCAATTACAGACAGGGCCTATCTGTTGTTCGAAGGAGAAATATTAAAATCCGGAACAGCCCATGATCTTGCCAGGGATGAACGGGTACGAAGGGTTTACCTTGGTAAAAACTTTGAATTGAGATAAAAATACCGGAGCAACCAAACAAAATATGGTGATTGTTTTTTCATCGAAATTTATTTTTAGTTAATAATTAAGAGTGAAGGAATTTCAGGCCTGTCTTAACATCTTTTCTTAAAAACAATAAGAAATGAAAAGCACCACAATCAATTAGATTTTAAGATGTTATCACTCAAGCGCATTCCATGAACAGGAATTCGCCCAATCTTTTTCGTAAATTATTCTGATAATAGAATTTTTTGAGTACTTTTGCGGTGTTTTTTTGCGGATGTGGCGTAATTGGTAGCCGCGCTAGACTTAGGATCTAGTGCCTTCGGGC
>CAZZBU010000073.1:15352-19027 GCA_964652315.1 uncultured Bacteroidales bacterium | reverse complement strand
ATATAAAAAAAAATGGAGAAACTTCATCAACATTTACACCAGTCGGCAGAAAGGACTAATGAAGTATAGCATGATGCTGGTTACAACCTAAGTCTGGATCTCCCGGCCAGGATGAATGGGCAACTGCCATGGGCATACACACTAAAAGATAATTTACCGGCAGGTAATGTAAACCTTGGGCTGAAACCAAAGTGTTGTAGAAGAAGATTACGAAAGTTTTTAAATAAGAAATCGATTTAACATAATCCGGGTTGGTAACTGCCCGGATTTTTTTATTTCCTTTGCATAAAAATGGATATTTCTTATGTCTGCATCAAAAAGAGAAGTGATTTTGGTTAATATTTCCGGTAACGACAAACCCGGATTGACTACCGCCTTAAGCCAGGTGTTGGCACAATATGATGTCCGGATCCTTGATATCGGCCAGGCAAATATTCATGATGATCTTGCATTGGGTATGATGTTTGAAGTACCCGCATCTGCCGAATCGGCCCCAATATTAAAAGATTTGCTTTTTAAGGCATATGAACTGGATGTCAATATCAGGTTCACTCCAATCAGCGAAGAAGAATATACATCGTGGGTTAACCAACAAGGGAAGGACCGTTATATTGTTACATTGCTGAGCAGGAAACTGACAGCTGCCCAGCTTACCAAAGTTACCAATATCATAGCAGAACAGAACCTGAATATTGATTTAATTTCAAGACTATCAGGACGGCCGGGACTTGGCGATACTACCGGCCCTTCGAGGGCAGTGGTACAATTTTCTGTACGAGGGTTCCCTGAAAATACCGAGGAAATGAAACGCCAGTTTATGGATGTTTCCCGTGAAACAGGTATTGATATTGCTTTTCAGACGGATAATATTTACAGGCGAAACCGAAGGCTGGTATGTTTTGACATGGACTCTACCCTGATACAAACTGAGGTGATTGATGAGCTTGCCGAAAGGGCCGGAGTTGGTGACCAGGTTAGAAAAATTACAGAAGCGGCCATGCGGGGTGAACTCGATTTTTCTGAGAGTTTCAAAGAACGGATCGCCTTACTCAAGGGACTCGATGAAGGCGTGATGCATGATGTGGCTGTTAAACTTCCCCTGACTGAAGGATGCGAGCGGCTGATTTCAACCCTGAAAAAATATGGGTATAAGACCGCCATTTTATCCGGCGGATTTACCTTTTTTGGAAGGTACCTCCAGAATAAACTTGGGGTTGATTATGTATATGCAAATGAACTGGAAATCATTGATGGTAAATTAACAGGTAAACATCTTGGGGAAATAGTGGATGGAGAACGCAAGGCCTTTTTTTTGAAAAATATAGCTGAAAAAGAAAGAATTCATCTGGAACAGGTCATCGCCATTGGTGATGGTTCCAATGACCTCCCCATGATACAGCTTGCCGGACTTGGCATTGCTTTTCATGCCAAACCCAAAGTAAAAGCTTCAGCCAGCCATGCCATTTCAAATATCGGACTGGATGCAGTACTGTATTTGCTCGGTTTTCGTGATCGGGAAATTAATCTGTAGCAATTATCCATTGCCAATTTAATAAACTTTAAAATGGGATTTATGGCTGTGGCCTGTGTCAGATTGTTGCTCATTATCAGTTGCTAATGCCTGTTTTTGCCTGTAATAAAGCGCACATCTAATTCAGTTGCACAAACAAATTGTTAATAACTCTTGTTCGTTTGAGGATAAATGTTCTGTTTGTCCATTGGCAACTCAAAGGTTATGGGTTACCTTTGTTTGCCAATAAACCAATTATTAATTAGACTGAATTGAAAGATAAGAACAAGGTTCAGGAAGAAATTTTTGGACTTGGACATACTCGTAATTTAAATCGGGCCAAAGAAGTACTTATTGTTGACGATTTTCCTGAAAATCTGATGTTTGTAGGAGAATATCTGGAACAGCATAACCTCTCAGTGAAATTCGCCACCCATGGAGAGAAGGCTCTGCAGATTTGTGCAGAAAGTCCGCCGGATATTATCTTGCTGGATATTGCCATGCCCAAGATGGATGGATATGAAATCTGTGCAAGGATTAAACGTAATCCGCTCACCCAGGACATACCTGTGGTTTTTCTTACGGCCAAAGTTGAAAAAGATGATATTATTCGTGGTTTTGATAATGGTGGTATAGATTATATTACCAAACCCTTTAGCATGCAGGAATTGCTTTCAAGGGTAAAAGCCCATCTCTCGCTTAAAGGAAAATATGACAAGCTTCAGTTGATGAACTCTAAACTTCTGGAAGTTGTTAAACAACGCTCTGAAAAATTGTCGCGTGACAACGAAGGACTGTCAAAAATAGACAAAATTAAAAATGATTTTTTACTGCATATCAATCATCAACTAAGGACCCCGCTTAACGGTATTGTTGGCTATACACGTTTATTGGAAGCTTCCGAACTCACTGAAGAACAAACAGATTTTGTCAAGGAAATTAATCGGTTGGTAGACCGCCTTGTTAAACTCTCAGAACGTTCATTATTATTTACAGAGCTTCGGGCCGAAAGTTATAAAATGGCCCCGGTGAATGTAAAACTGCAGGAAGTTGTTGAATATTCACTTGAAATTGCCAAACAACGCTATCCGGAAAAGTCTTTTGATTTTAAATGTATTGGAGGGCTAAGTGATGTGGAATTGGTAACAGATGAAAATCTTCTGAATCGATGTTTTGCCATTGTCCTTGATAATGCTGTACGATTTTCTCCGCCAGCCGGAACCATAACCATGAAAACACGGAAATACGATCAGTTTTTGTATGTTAGCATCTCCGATGAAGGACCCGGTATCAGTCAGGAATATCTCAGTAGAGCTTTTGAACTTTTTACGATCGACACCTTGAAGGAGGACAATGTGGGTTTTGGATTAGGGCTTGCTACTGCTAAAATGATTATGAGTATTCTAAACGGGAAGATTGAATTACAAAGTCCACCCGGAGGAGGAACAACTGTGAAACTTTTTTTTAGAACCTGAAGTAGCTGCATCATGCTGCCATTTTAACAGCATTCCTGTCAAAAGCGTGAATGAATTGTATTTTGGCATAATATATACATTCATCTATATAAATGAATCTAATAATAAATATTTTGATGATGATACCTAAAACAGGGCATTCTTATAAAGAACTACAAGAGAATCTTGATAGCAAAAGCAGAGTGGCAGGATTTAATGAATAACCTGGATATTGTTTATTCTACGGCATACTTCCTTTTTACCATTAATCAGCCTTTATCGTCTTTTAAAGGAAGATTTCAAATACTCGGGCATTTTTCTCCCTGTTAATTTGAATATTTTAATCCTACTTAATATATTTACTTTATCAACTGAAAAAAATATCTGAATCTTTAGTTTTTGGGGCACACATGCCGTTACCCGTTAATTATTAAATCGATCAATCAACAGATCCCTGTCTGAATGATGTATATCATATTGGATTGGTATGCATGAGTATTAACGAAAACAGACATGTTCCATGAAGAGTGCAGAAAATTGGGGCGAAGAATGGAAAAAGGTTGTTTTTCCCGGAATTCACCCTGATGAGGCTTATGAAATTTCAAATCAGGGCCGGATACGACGCTATAATTTTCAAATTAACGATTACCGGGTATTAAAAGCGGCTGTTTGTAACGGATACTATTATTTTGCTTTTAAAGCCGATCCTCA
>CAZZBU010000073.1:0-15252 GCA_964652315.1 uncultured Bacteroidales bacterium | reverse complement strand
TAAAAGCGGCTGTTTGTAACGGATACTATTATTTTGCTTTTAAAGCCGATCCTCAATCAGGTAAAAAGAGAATAACAAAACTTGTGCATCGTTTGGTTGCGGAAGCCTATTGTGAAAAGCCTTCTGAAAAACACAATTTTGTATTGCATCTCAATTATAACAAGCTTAATAATTTGTATACAAATCTACGTTGGGGTACCCGTGATGAAATGATCAAACATTCGCAGGAGAGCCCAAATTACTGGCCAACCCGAACGAAAGGACGTGTTACCAATGCCAAGCTGACCGAGACAGAGGTCATGCGTATAAAGAAAAAGCTTAAACGGGGGAAAACCGCCCTTTATAAGATAGCTAAAGAGTTTGGCATAACACACACACAGCTTAACCGCATTCGATCCGGCGAAAACTGGGGACATATAAAGGTTGATTAGCCTTCCTGATAAGCCTGCACGACATCTACATCTAAGCCAATTCTATTATTGTGATATGATTATATTGGTTATCTTTATTTTTAATTTTTTTGAATAGAATACCAATGGATAGAAGGAAATTTTTAAACAAAACGGTATTAACGGGTAGCGGGGTATTGCTTGGGAGCAGACTAAATGCCGGTACGTTGTTGAGTACAGGAGGTTTACTGGAAGAAAAAAACGTGTTGTTTGTATGGGGTGGCTGGGAAGGTCACGATCCAGGACCCTGCAAAGATCTTTTTGTTCCCTGGATGAAGAAGGAGGGGGCTGTAGTAACGTCATCTGATACCCTGGATATTTACACCGATGAAGCTTTAATGCAAAAGCAGGATTTAATCGTGCAGGTGTGGACCATGGGTAAAATTACCAAGGATCAGGAGCAGGGATTGCTAAATGCTGTTAAAAACGGTGCAGGACTGGCCGGATGGCATGGTGGACTGGGAGATTCATTTCGTGAGAATGTGGAATATCAGTTTATGGTAGGTGGCCAGTGGGTTGCTCATCCGGGCGGAGTCATTGATTATAAAGTGAACATAACCGATAAATCGGATCCGGTAACCAAAGAAATTCCTGATTTCGCCATGCATTCAGAGCAATATTATATGCATGTTGATCCAAATGTTAAGGTACTGGCAACAACAACCTTTTCTGATGAGCATGCCTCCTGGATTAAAGGTTGTGTTATTCCTGTGCTGTGGAAAAAAACATATGGTAAAGGAAGGGTGTTTTATTCATCACTGGGTCATAAGGTCACAGATTTTGAAGTACCTGAAGCGCTTGAGACAATGCAGCGCGGTATCATCTGGGCTTCTAAAAGCAAATATGAGCCTGCTTATGATTGGGTAAAACCAATATATCCAATAGAGGCTTAGTTCGGAATGAGGACAGTAAGGCTTTTCATTATATATCCGGTTCCAGTATATAATCTGTTATATCAGTACAACTTTGTAAATATTCTTATAAGCGGAAATAAAATATAGGGGTTAAGATCAAGTTATAAACAGTGCTTCCAAACCTTAAAAATATCCAAAAAATGCTTCTTTTACTCAACCTGTATCCTGCTTGTAATCTGCATTTAATAGATGTAAATTGCTGGAGGCAGATCAATTGAACTAACTTCCCCTGGCAATTAAGTTTTTCTCTTTTGTTAATAAGATCATGGCTGTTTCTTTCTGTAAAAATGCATTTGTTTGTATATTGAATTTGGTTTATAAAGCAGGAGGCATTGAATCAGCAATAATAAAAACATACCAAAATGTACCAGAATAATCCAATGATGCAATATTTTGAACAGTTCGGGGAAGTTTTGACCCGGTTGTTTGATTATAAACAACAAGGGACCTTTGAGGAGGCTGACGAACTATTGAATGTGTCCTTTGCCAGGTTTTTATCCATAAAGCCTGATGCATTTGATGGTGTTTTGGCACAAAGAGTCATTGATTATTTATTGGCAAACTACACATATAACACCACTCAGCTTAGCATACTGGCAGAATTACTAAAAGAGCGCGGCGAGATTTCGGGTTTAAAGGGAGATGACCAGCAAACAATGTTTAACTACCAGGTAGCACTGAATATTCTTGAATTTGTTGAACATGAAGAACGGGTTTATTCCCTGGCACGCATGGAGAAAATTATCTGGCTGCAATATGAGATAGCTGCTATGCTGAATAAAGTGTGTTAAAAATCCAGTTTTTCACGCAGCCTTTTATATCCTGATTTGCTGGCTCTGATTTTTATTTTGTTTTTAGTAATTACAATGTAGCTCTCTTTTTCAAAAGGTTCAATTTTCTCAATAGCATTAAGATTGACAATATACGAACGATGAATGCGTACAAACAATTCTCCATCAAGGAATTTGTCGTAATATTTCATGGTTTGTTGTTTCAGGTATTTTTCTTTATGGGTATAAATCATCACATAATCGTCCTGTGATTCGATGACTTCAATGTCACTTACCGGAATGATATGAATTTTTCCGGACGATTTTACAACAATACGGTTCAGGGATTCATTGGCAGGTGCAGGTAGAATATTTTTTCTGCTTTCATTGCCTGTTTTTGCATTTGTCAGCTCCAGTGCTTTATTGACCGAGGCAGTAAACCGGTCAGGCGAAAAAGGTTTTAAAAGATAGTCTACAGCATTGTGTTCAAAAGCTTTAATGGCATATTGATCATAAGCTGTGGTAAAAATAATTACCGGGTCCTCATCGATTATTTCCAGCATTTCAAATCCATTTAACTTTGGCATTTGAATGTCCAGAAAAACCAGGTCAGGGGTATGTTCCTGAATGGCCTTGGCACCTTCAAAACCATTGCTGCTTTCGTTCACAATCTTAATGTAGGGAAATGCTTCCAGATAGTTTTTGATTATCTCACGGGCCAATTCTTCGTCATCGATGATTATTGCTGAAATTATTCTATCATTCATGGTGTTCAACCGGTATTAGAAGTGTCACAACATATTGATTTTGTTCAAATTTATGCATTAAAGCGGCATTTTCGCCATACTGGGCGGTTAGCCGGTTCTGCACATTTTTAATTCCAAGTCCCTCCCCTGGTCTTGGTCGAAAATCCGGATCCACATCATTTTTGATGCTTATTTTTAGATGTTGGCCTACCTGCTTGCAGGTAATAAGAAGCGTGTTTGTTTCAACTGTTTCGTAAACACCATGCTTAATGGCATTTTCAATCAATGGTTGTAATATCAGATGAGGTACCGGATAATCATGGCAGGCCATCTCCACATCTATTCGCACATGGAGCTTTGATCCAAACCGTATTTTTTCAATGTCAAGGTATTTTTTGATGTTCTCAATTTCCTGGTTCAGTGGGGTCAATTGGGTATCTCTTGATTTGAGCGTGTAGCGCATGAAATCTGAGAGTTTGATGGTCATTTCCCTGGCTTTTTCAGCCTGATTGAATGTTAGTGCACTGATGGAATTCAGACTGTTGAACAGGAAATGTGGGTTTATTTGTGATTTTAAGGCTCTGAGTTCGGTTTCACGAAGTAAGGCCTTTAGATCAGCCTCTTTCTCCAGCCTGTCTTTCAGGTTCTGGTATGCTGCAATGAGGTAATACATGAGGGAGATGGCGGCATAATAGAACAATCCGGTAATGGCACGCCATGCAACATCCCCCTGCTGGAAATGATTCCCAAATCCGTTGCCGGGAAAAATGGTATCCAGGATTAAATTGCTCATCGCAATCCAGAAAATAATAGCAAGGGCTGCACCCCCAAGATGATTTATAATAGCAGTAAGTTCAGGCATACTTAAACTGGTATTCTGCACTACCATATACCAGATGCTTAGACCCAACAAGGCAAACAGGGCATTGTGTACAAAGGCATGTGCCACTGCATATACCGGTTCAATTTGATAAACAAGCCATAAAACGGAGGCATGGACGATGGCAATCAATACCCATATTATTATATAAGTAATGAAATTGGAACGTTTATTCAGAATGGGATGATGCATGCAGAATATCTCTGAGAATGTAAATGTAAAAAATAATAAAACAATCCAGATACCTCCCTGTGGTTTTTGATCCACAAGGCAGGTATTGGTTTGTTAAAATTCATGCGATTAATAATTGGCTACTTCACCGCCTCCGAAAATGACCAGGCCTTTAATGATCAACAACGGTTGGTTTGGTTCACCTGTTATTGTGATTCTTTTATCAGTGAAACCGCCCAGGATGGGGGTAACTTCCACCTGAACATTCCAGTCCTTGGGAACAATGAATTTTGATCCTCCAAACAAACTGAATACATCAACCACTGCCCCTGTAGGTGCTAATTTTGATTGCCCGAAGATGAAATTAGACCCTCCAAAAACTGAAGTGACCTTTCCGCCTTTAAAGTTTTGTGAGGTGATGATACGCTCTGAACCGCCAAATATCGCAACATCATCAATAAAATCACCTGTGGATGTATCAATGGGTTCACGGCTGGCAAAGTTTGTTTGTCTGAAGATGAAAATCAATCCAAGAGCAATAATCATTACCGGCCAAAAAAGATCCCTAACCCTAACCGGTAAATCCCATATTTCGGGAAGATAAAAAAACGTGCCCACCGCAATCAACAGTACACCCACAGCCTTGTTACGGGTAAATAATAATTGAGATAACCCAATAACAATAATCAGCATCCGCCAGCTAAGTAAAAAGTGCCTGATGTTGTAAGGAATAAATCCAAGGTTGGTACCCAAAATTAAAACACCAATAACCAAAAGAATGGTTCCGAAAAATATTCGTTTGTCAAAACTACGTGTTTCCATGATATTATTTTTTAAATGTTTACATGTCAAAAGTAACCTACTTGCCAAATCATTGCCAGCATAATTCGGCGAATGGAAGAATTCTACCGGTAAATGAAAGAAATAGCATTATTTCAGCCGGAAATCATATTTTTTTAGAAATACGACTAATAAATTAGTTGTATAATTATAAAAATAGTTCTATGTTTGCCGAAGTATAAAACCTGATGGCAAAACAAAAAGAATATATTCTGGATAGTAAAAGCCTTGATTACATCGAGGTTTTACCCGATAAATCAAAAAGCAGAAAGCAATTTCTGTTTTTTTTGTTTCTCTCGTCCTGTATTGCTTTTATTTTTGCACATCATATTCCTTCCAGGTATTTGGATATGCGGCTTTTACTGGCTGGAAACAACCAGCGCATCTTAGTTAAAAACCTTGATTCACTGTCATTAGAGTTTCAGGCAATAAATGCCAGGATCGACAGTTTATACAAAACAGATTCAGCCTATCTCGTACTTTTACAGAGGCCGGTGTTATCAGACCAGGTTCTCATTGGGGGTACAGGAGGTAGCAAAGAAAATTTGCCATTAGATGGAAAATATAAAAGTAAACTGTTGGATTTAATTAAATTAACAGAAGTAGTCGAAGCAAAGGTTATGATTAAAACGCATACCACCTCAGTCATAGAAACATCGTTAAAGGCACACAAGCGTGAATTAAAACATACACCGAATATACACCCCCTGGCACCCGAAGACATAACACGCTGGGGGTCCGGATTTATGAATTCCCGGTTGCACCCTATTTTGAATTATTTCAGAAAACATGAAGGTTTGGACCTGATTGCCGAAAGGGGTACTCCGGTTTATGCACCGGCAAATGGCATAATAGAAGATAAAAGAAGATCAATTTCATTTGGCAATATTGTAACCATTTCGCACGGATATGGTATAAAATCCCTGTACGCACACCTGCAATCGTTCAGTACGGAAGTAGGAGATTCTGTTAGCAGGGGCGATACAATTGGTTTTGTTGGGAGCACCGGGTTGTCATCAGGTGCCCATCTGCATTATGAGGTCCATGTGAACGGGCAGCCGGTAGATCCCATGAATTATATACATGAAAAACTGACACAAGAAGAATTTGAACTTATAGTTAGGGGAAAATAGAAGATGAGTAAAAAGGGGAAAAACATATTTTTTGGTATAGGCTTTTCTGCCATTCTTTTTGTTTTCTTTATATCACATGAAGAAAGCGAAGGCATTGATTATTCCAACACACTGGAGAAGATCGAAATTGATTTACCCGAAACAAAAACACACCTTGATTCGGTTATAGAGGAGTATACATCATATTTTAAGATGGCTTTCGATTCGGCAGGCGTTCCTGGCGCAGCAATTTGCGTGGTTTCTGATACTCAGGTTGTATACAGTGGAACTTTTGGCGTAAAAAAAGTTAACTCGGTTGATTTTGTTGATCACGAAACTGTGTTCAGGCTGGCATCGGTATCAAAAAGTTTTGCTGCATTGCTTATCAGCATTATGGTCGATGAAGGGGTGATCGATTGGGATGACCGGGTAACAGAGTATTTGCCTTACCTCCGTTTTAAAGCTCCCGCTACAACAAATAACCTGACCATCCGGCATTTGTTAAGTCACACCACCGGCCTTGTACCACATGCTTATGATAATTTTGTAGAGGAAAATGTGCCTTACAATCAGATTTTGCAGAGCCTTGAATTTGTAGATATTTGTTGTTATCCGGGTGAGGTATATGGGTATCAAAATGTGGCTTACAGCCTGATTGCCGATATTCTGCGTGTCCGTACCGGAAAATCTTATCAGCAGTTGCTCGAAGAAAAAGTGTTTAAACCCTTTGGCATGAATACAGCTACTGCTGATTTTGATGGGATATATAAACGTCTAAATCATGCAGCACCACACGTTAATACCTGGAGAGGGTGGGCAGAAGTACACCCTGAGAAAAGCTACTATGCTGTAGCTCCGGCTGCCGGAGTCAATGCCAGCATTACTGATATGGGACAATATCTGAAAATGTTGTTGCAAATGGCGCCGGATCCCACGGATACCTCAACTACAAACAACATTTTTGCGCCGCATGTTTACAGTCCGCTTAAATGGACCTACACCCGCTACTGGAATGGTGTAAAAGAACGGTATTATGCCCTGGGCTGGCGATTATACAAGGCCGGTGACAAATGGATTGTTTATCATGGCGGGTATGTGCGTGGCTACAGGGCCGAAATTGCACTCTTCCCGGAAGAAAATATTGGTATTGCTGTGCTAATGAACGGAGCCAACCGGCTGGCAAGCCAAAGTATTCCTTACTTTTTCAACCGGTATTTCAATAAGTCCAGGCCTTTTGAAGATTGGGGTGAGATGCTGGTAGCTGAGAATGATGCAGATGAAGCTTTATTGAACGAATAATTGTAACGAAATGATTGAACTTACCAAAGCTGAAGAGCAGGTGATGCAACATTTGTGGGCGCTCAAAAAAGGCTTCCTGAAGGATATCATTGGGCAGTTTCCTGAACCCCGGCCGGCAAACACCACCATTGCTACGGTGCTTCGGAAACTGGTAGAAAAGGGGGTTGTAACCTATACCACGTATGGGAAAATACACGAATACCGGTCAGTGATTTCCCAGGAGGAATACTCAAAATCGCAGCTTAACCGCCTTGTGAACCAGTATTTCAATAACTCATACCGCCAGTTTGCCAGCTTTTTTTCACGCCAACCGGATTTAAGCGTTCAGGATCTGGAGGCGCTACGTTCCCTTATTGATGAAACAATAGCTGCTACCCGTGATAAATGACTGGACACATTATTTGTTGGAGTTTAATATCAGCTTTTTCATTTTTCCGTAATGTATTTGTTTCGAATCAGGGAATTGAAGCAAAACAATATGAAATTATTATTGAACATGAAAAAGAGCATGTTCGTTGCAGGCATTCCTTTGATGTTGTGTTTTTTGAATTGATGTTTATACTAAACTGGTATAATCCGCTGTTTTATTTTTACCGGCATTTATTGCAGGAATCGCATGAGTTTGAAGTTGACAATAAGCGGTTGAACAGTGGTGTATCGCTTGAGCATTATCTGCAGGCAATGTTTTCAGCATCTTTTAATGGAAGCACTGCATTACTTGTCAACAGATTTTTTTCTCATCCTTTAAAACGGAGGATATCAATGTTACAGCGTTCATGGAAAGAAGAGTGGTCGGATTTTAGAATCGTTTATGGAATACCTTTTTTGTTGGTTGTATTTATATCCCTTGTATTTTCAACTGATGCCACAAAGGTATCGGGCTTTGAAAGTCAACAAATATTTGGCGGGAACAGTCGTAGTGGGCTGCCTTTTGAAAATCCCATCCCGCCTGAACATAACCCGGTAATCACTTCCGGGTATGGCGAGAGGATTCATCCCATAAAGAAAGTCCAGGCTATGCATCGTGGCATAGATATAAGTGCATCAAAAGGAACACCCGTCGTTGCTGTAGCAGAAGGGCAGGTTATTCATGTTGAAGAAAACTGGGTAAAAGGTAAAAATTATGGACGTTACATTGTAGTTTCGCATGCTGACAATTATGCCTCCTTGTATGCCCAGCTAAGCAGCTATAAAGTGAAGAACGGGCAATTTGTAAAGAAGGGAGATGTACTTGGTGAGGTTGGGGCCTCGGGAATTGCAACCGGATATCACCTTCATTTTGAGATGAGAAAAGATGGGGGCCATGTTGATCCCATGCTTTATTTGAAAGACTATGTGGAACAAAGATCTGAATAAAGAAGAAACACGCCATATTAACCGGGTTTACAAAAAAGCAGGGAAAACCATTTATGATTATTCACTGCTGAAGCCTAACGATAAAATTCTCATAGCCCTTTCCGGGGGAAAAGATTCTCTCGTTTTAATGGAATCGCTTGTTTACAGCAAGAAGAAAGTACCTTTCCCCATTGAACTTGTTGCGGCGCACATCCATGTAGATAATGTAGGATACAAAACCAACCTTGATTTTATGCAATCTTTTTGCGATTATCACAAGGTACAGTTCAGGGTAGTGCATTTTACGCTTAAAAACCCGGATAATTCAAATAAAAACACTTGTTTCGTTTGTTCCTGGCACCGGCGAAAGAAGCTATTCGAGCTTACAAAAGAGCTTGGATGTAACAAACTGGCTTTTGGACACCACATGGATGACGCCCTGGAGACTTTGTTTATGAATATGATTTACCATGGTTCCATTAGCTCACTTCCTCAGAAGTTTACTATGTTCGAAGGCCGTGTAGAAGTGATCCGGCCACTGTTAAATGTAACGGAGGATGAACTTTTTACCTTTGCAGAAATCAGAGACTATCCGAATGATTTAAAAACCTGTCCGCATGAAGATAAAACAAAACGTAAAGCCACCCGTGCTTTAATTGATCAGTTTCAGGCGTTATATCCCAAAGCCAAAGTAAATATGTTCCGGGCCATGGATAACACCTATCCGGAATATTTACCCAAAAAAGCTAATGGAAAATAAGGTAGGCCACAAAAATAGCGCTGATAATGCCGGCAAAATCTGCCAGTAAGCCGTATCCTACCGTATATCGGGTTTTTTTAACGTTAACAGCACCATAATACACAGCCAGGGTGTAGAATGTTGTCTCGGTTGAACCCTGAAAGATGGAAGAAAGGCGGGCTACAAAATGGTCTACCCCAAAGTTTTGAATGGCTTCTACCATCATTCCCCGGGCCCCGCTGCCGCTTAATGGTTTCATAAAGGCTGTGGGCAGGGCAGGTACAAAATCTGTATTGAGTCCCAGTGCAGCCACAAGCCGGCCAATGCTTCCTGTTATCATTTCCATGGCGCCCGAAGCCCTGAAGATACCAATGGCAAAGAGCATGGCTACCAGGTAGGGGATGATGCTGATGGCGACCTTAAATCCATCCTTGGCACCGTCAATAAAGGATTCATAAAGATTAATCTTTCGGCGTAGCCCAAGAATTAAGAAGCTTACAATCACCATGATGAGGATAAAGTGGCCAATGATTCTTGATTGTGCTGCCATTTCTTCCTGAGTAAGTTGCTGGAGATAAAAAACGAATCCGGTGACCAAAAGGATGCTACCCAGAATATAGGCCAGTACCACACGGCTAAGAAGGTTAATTCGTTGCTTCAGTGCTACTGCTATCATTCCCACCATAGTGGAGGCAAAGGTTACAATGATGAGAGGGACAAACACATCAGCCGGGTTGGCAGCCCCCTGTGCAGCCCTAATCGCCATGATGCTTATGGGCACAATAGTTAGCCCGGATGTGTTCAATACCAGAAACATGATTTGGGCGTTGCTGGCTGTATCTTTTTTCCGGTTGAGGGATTGAAGTTCATGCATGGCTTTTAATCCCAGGGGTGTAGCGGCATTATCCAGGCCAAGCATGTTGGCTGAGAAATTCATCAGCATGCTGCCCATGGCCGGATGATTATCCGGAACCTCTGGAAACAGCCTTCTGAAAAATGGATTCACTACTCGTCCCAGGGCATGAACAGCACCACCCTGCTCGCCTATTTTCATAATGCCTAGCCAGAGCGCCATCACCCCGATAAGGTATATGGCTATCTCCACACTGGTAGCAGCACTGGTAAATGTGCTGTCAACCATGGCTGAAAACACATCCAGATCGGCTTTGTCAAAGATGATCCCCAGCTTATCCGCAAATAAATCACGGAAATAATAGCCCAGGAGCCGGATTAATGCCACAAGAAAACCGACAAGGATGAAACCAACCCATAGATAATTTAAAACCATACCTTATTATTGATAAGCAAGTATACAAAGAAAGCGAAGAAACAGCAACCCTTGTTTTATAAAACCTTAGTTCAAGTTAAATTATCCGTCTGCTCCTTCCAGTCACCATATTCTTCAATGAGTTTTACCAGTTCATCTACAGCAGCTTCTTCAGGTAAATTTTTCTTAACGACTTCCTTGTTGCGGTAGAGGGTGATTTTTCCAGGTCCGGCCCCCACATAGCCATAATCGGCATCGGCCATTTCACCAATGCCATTTACAATGCAACCCATAACCCCAATTTTCAACCCTTTAAGATGCCCGGTGCGGGCTTTGATTTTTGCCACGGTATCTTCAAGGTTAAACAGGGTACGTCCGCAACCCGGACAGGAGATATATTCCGGTTTTGTGATTCTCACCCTGCTTGCCTGCAAAATACTAAAAGCGGTAGAAATTTCATTTTTCCGGGCATGGGGGTGTTCATTCTCAATCCAGAGGCCGTCTCCCAGTCCATCGAGAAAGAGTGGGCCGGCATCGATAGCAGCCATGAGCTGGAAGTTTTCACTGTCTTCTTCCCGGTAGGTTTTTTTGAAAACCACAGGTACTGTGCATCCTTTATTCATCAATTCAAAAACAGCCCTGCGGTACTCGGCAAGAGAATTATTGTTTATAGTTTCCATGACCAGCACGGCCTGTTTTGATTCTTGTATTTTATTAACAAAGACTTCATTGATATCTTGAAGCTTCGTTGTTATGAAGAATGTTTTTTTGACGGGTGGTTTGTTTGTTTTTAAAAACTCATCCGATGAAAAAAGCGGTACAACAGCCTGTTTGTTTTTATATTTTTCAATCCAAACTTTTTGTGGGACAATCCACCGGCAATTATCAGGAAGGCTTATTTCCGGGATTTCTTCAGAAACGAACAGATATTCCGGTGAATGATCTGTAGTGCTGTATTCCTGTGAAGCATCCCTCCATTTAAATCCCAGGCGGTGCATTTCATTTTTTTTATCGTAGTTTTTATCAAAAGTACCAATAACTACCGGAGGGTTATCGCCTCCGATGTTTTCAACCAGCCTGGACTGCCGCCTGGCATATTCAAAAGGATTTACCGGTATGGTATCTGTTGTGGGCAAGGGGGTGTGATTTTTTATTTTTTCAATGTGTTGCACAATTTTCCGGGCCACCGGAATTTCTTTTTCCGGTGCTTCAGTCAGTGATACCCTGATGGTATCTCCAATGCCATCAGCCAGCAGAGAACCAGTACCTATGGCAGATTTAATGCGTCCGTCTTCACCTTCACCGGCTTCCGTAACACCCAGGTGAATGGGCAATGCCAAATCTTCATCGTCCATCAGGGTAGCAAGGATGCGATTGGCCTGCACCATTACCAGTGTATTGCTGGCCTTCATGGATACCACCACCTCCAGGTAATCATGCTTTTTACAGATGCGTAAAAACTCCATGGCTGATTCTGCCATTCCATAGGGGGTATCGCCATAGCGGCCCATGATGCGATCGGAGAGGGAACCATGGTTTACGCCAATGCGCATGGCTGTTTTATGTTCTTTACATGTCTCAATCAGCGGGACAAAACGTTCTTCTATTCGGGCTATTTCTGCCGCATATTCTTTGTCAGTATATTCCAGGCGGTCAAATTTCTTTTTATCGGCAAAGTTTCCGGGATTGATGCGGATTTTATCCACATGCCGGGCAGCAATCATGGCAGCCCCCGGGCTGTAATGGATGTCAGCTATAACGGGATGCGTGAAGCCTTTTTGAACCAGTTTGTCCTTTATGTCTTTTAGTAGTTCGGCATCTTTGGTAGCCGGAGCTGTGATTCTCACATACTCACCCCCAGCTTCGATAATGCGGATGCACTGCGCTACGGTCTCATCAATGTTTTGGGTCCGGGTATTGGTCATGCTTTGCAGGCGGATGGGATTATTCCCTCCAACAGGGTAGTCTCCAATAGCTACCTCCCTGGTTCTTCTTCGTTCATAATGATGAACAAGCGGCCTGTATTTTAAATTTTTAAGGATTTCCATGCATCTTTTTGTGCAAAATAAGCAAGAAAATTGAGAAGAATGTCACAATCGTAAGCTATTGTCATGTCATTTTTACTTTTGCGGTTGAAGCCACTGCCACGGTTTTCAACCATTGGCAGAGTAGGCCCCGTTAGTGGTCAACGGCCCTGATGGTGGTTAAGCGACAGTATAGTCTTAACATGGCACTATGGTGAATCTACAATGTTGCCTTGTTTGCTCCTCCATCCACATAAAAGATTTGTCCGTTGATATAATCCGAATGGGGCGAGAATAACCATGCTGCCATACTGGCCAAATCATCCGGGTTGCCTATTTTTCCTCTTGGTAATTTACTTTCCATGGATTCCTGGGCTTCCTGTTCGGACACATTCATTTTCTCTGCTTTCTTTTTCACCAAACGTTCCACAGCGCTTGTTTTATGGTAGCCTGGTGCTATGATGTTAAAAGTTGTTGCAGAATCAGGCATTTCCTGGGTGAGGGTTTTAACAAAACCTACTACTGCCATGCGCAGGGAGTTGCTTAATACCAGATTTTCTATAGGTTGCTTAACAGATGCACTTTCTATGTAAATCACCCGGCTCTGCACAACGTTTTCAAGTCTGGGAATGATTTTTTTTGTTAGCTCTATCTTCCATCGCAGCACGGAATTGTAGGCTTCATCCCATTGCTTTAATTCGGTATCCATTGCTGTGGTAGCCGGTGGGCCGCCTGCATTCACCAGCACTCCTTTTATTTTTTTATCTGAGATTTTTTGTAATAACTCATCTACACTACCCGGTTTAAAAATGTCAAGGGCAATTCCCTGAAACAAGGGATAGGTATTTTCCATATCTTCCAGGGTATTGGCATTGCGAGCCACACCTATTACTGAGGCTTTTTCATGCATTAATGCCTCACATACTGCCCTGCCAAAACCACTGGTTGCTCCCAGTATGAGAAATAATTCGCCGCCAATTTTCAGATTCATATTATTTTTTAATTAATTTTATCTTTTCAACAAGTTACTCTTGTTAAAGTTTTCGTTTATTGAAAACGATTGGATATATTTCTTGGATGTATGCTTGATTTGGTAAGTTTATCAGGGGTATTATATTCAGTAGGCTGAAACTTTAATGGTAAAAAAAAAGTTTGTTCATTGCATATCTTTTCAGCTTAGGACAGGAAGAAACAAAAATGCTGGAATACAAGGCTTAACCTTTGTGAAGGTTTTGCGTATAGAGAAGTATAGAATTGGTGTATAATCGCAATTTTTTGTATATTGGTTAAAAATTCTACTTGACATGGATGTTATAAAAATTAAGGGAACAGAAGATACTCCAACGATAATTCTTGATACAGAACGGGAAATATATGAAATTTCAGGCCGTTCACTTCCTGAAGATGTGGCCGTGTTTTATGATCCTGTGCTGAATTGGCTGGACGAATATGCTGAATCCCCTAATGAAAAAACGGAATTTACTTTTAAACTCACATATTTCAACACAGCATCATCAAAACTCTTGCTTGACATTCTGCTCAAGCTGGAAGAACTGCGTGAGAATGGCAATGATGTAAAGATTCTTTGGTATTATCCTGAGGAAGATGAAGATATGCAGGAAGCCGGGGAGGAATTTAACGAAATTGTGGATATACCTTTCGAGCATATCTCCTATCCTGGATAAAAAAATGTCAGCCTCTGAATGTCAGGGGCTTTTTTATTGCTCGTTTTCCAGCGCCATGTTTATAAATCTGTTTAGCGGATACAGGGTTTGTACGGTTTCTTTTACCACTTCAAAATAGGCTTCGCTCTGTACAACACCATCCTGTAAAGCCCGCAGCACAGCATAACTTTTATAACGGAGCCATTCTATGCCTTCAAAATCTTTTGGAAATCCTTTTGGCGCTGTTTTTACTGCATCGCCATAAAAATCCGGGAAAATGGTTTTAAAATATTCTGATTCCACGATATCAGTGAACTCCTCGAAGTTTTCAAATATCTCTGTGCGAATGGTTTTTAAGTGCTGTGCGGATGGTTTGTAGTAACCTCCACCTATGAAGGAATTTTTCGGTTCGAGATGGATGTAATAGCCAGCCCATTCACCTTTACGGCCTCCACGGGTGATGCTGGCTCCAAAATTTGTTTTGTATGGCGATTTGTCTTTTGAAAACCGGATGTCGCGATTGATTCTGAACATGCAGTCCTTAGCTGACAGGGTACCCAGGCTTGGATCAACATTGGAAATAATCAGGATGGCCTGATTTATCGCATCCTCCACATGCTTTTTTGCTTCCAAATACCTATGTTTGTTTTCCTGAAACCATTCTCGGTTGTTGTTTTGTTTCAGATCGGTTAAAAATGAAAAGACAAAAGGTTGTACCATCTTGTTATTTTTATATGAAAGAACAAAGGTTGTGTTAATTTTTTAAATTAAAACGGAAATACCTAAATGAAAATAATGCTTACTGCTATGAAACCCTCATCTACAGAAGTTCACAACAAGGATATTAATAAACCATGAGGGCCTGCCTGCGGTAAACAGGTTCCATGGCATTAGGGTTGCTAATTTTATTTTCAGCAATTTTAATTAATTGAAAACATTTGCTTAATTTATCTTAATTCTATGAATGAGAATGCTGTTATAATAGTCGCCGGTGGTATTGGTGCCAGGATGAAATCTGACGTACCCAAGCAGTTTATCGAAG
>CAZZBU010000072.1:0-19243 GCA_964652315.1 uncultured Bacteroidales bacterium | reverse complement strand
GTTTTCATATAAAACAACACTCATTTATGCCTTTCTGCTAATATTTCAATCACATCCTCAATCCGGTAACCTTTGGCAGTCAACAATACCAGGGTATGATACATTAAATCGGCAGCTTCATTCAGGAACAAATTCTTATCCTCATCTTTTGATTCGATGATGAGTTCTACAGCTTCTTCTCCTACTTTTTGTGCTATTTTGTTGATTCCTTTTTGAAATAGCTTAGTGGTATAGGAACCTTCGGGCATTTCTTCCCGGCGTTTGTCAATCAAATCCTGCAGGTAAACAAGGAAATCAGGACCTGTTGTATTCTTTTCATTAAAACATGTATCTGCTCCGGTATGGCAAACCGGTCCGGTGGGTGTAGCTTTGATCAAAAGGGTATCGTTATCGCAGTCTTCAATAATTTGGTTTACTTTCAGGTGGTTGCCGCTCTCCTCACCCTTAGTCCATAACCTTGATTTGGTGCGGCTGTAAAACGTAACCAACCCGATTTCACGTGTTTTGGCCAGGGCTTCTTCATTCATAAAGCCTACCATTAATACATTGCGGGTTTTACTATCCTGTATCACTGCCGGTATTAATCCATCTAATTTCTCAAAATCCATGCTTGCTGTTTTATCGTATTACCACTTTGTTGTTCTTCAAATAATCTTTTAGCTGGGGTATGGGTATTTCATTAAAATGAAAAATACTTGCTGCAAGGGCTGCATCAGCCTTGCCTTGCTGAAAGACTTCTGTAAAATGTTCCTCTTTACCGGCACCACCTGAAGCAATGATGGGGATGGACCGTTCTTCGGATAATTGTGCCAGGGCCTCGCAGGCAAAACCGTTTTTGGTACCATCGTGGTTCATTGAGGTAAAAAGAATTTCACCTGCCCCGCGTCCTTCAGCTTCGCGGGCCCAGGAAAAAAGTTCTTTTTCCGTAGGAATCCGGCCTCCATTCACATAAACCGTCCATTTTCCGTCTTTGAATTCAGCATCAATGGCCACCACTACAAACTGGTTTCCAAAATTTCTTGCAATCTGGTCAATCAATTCAGGAGTCCGCACGGCCGAAGAGTTGATGGATATTTTATCTGCACCGGCGTCTAAAAGTCGCGCTGCATCTGATAGTTCATTAATGCCACCACCAACAGTAAAAGGTATATTAATGTTTTGCGCAATGCGGTGCACCAGGTCGGCAAAAAGCTTGCGCTTCTCGTGGCTGGCTGTAATATCAAGATATACAAGCTCATCTGCACCTTCGGCTGAATATTTAGCACCCATTTCAACGGGATCACCTACTTCTTTGATATCAAGAAAATTAACCCCTTTAACGGTTTGACCGTCACGGATATCCAGGCAGGGTATTATTCGTTTTGCTAACACAACGTATTCTTTTTAAGTTATTTGATGAACGATTTTAATTCGTCCAGCGTAATTCTGTTCTCATATATTGCCTTTCCTATGACAACGCCGTACAGGCCCATGGCATTGAGTTCATCGATCTCTGAAATGTTGGTTATGCCTCCGCTGGCAATGAGGTTTATCGCCGGGAAACGGGCATGCAGTTTTTTATACAGGCCCATGCTGGTGCCCTGCAACATGCCATCTTTGCTAATATCGGTACACAAAACGTATTTTGCACCTTCAACTTGTTTTTCCTCCAAAAAATCAGTAATCCCCAGTGAAGTTGTTTCGAGCCAGCCACTGACGGCAATTTTTTCATCGCGTACATCAGCGCCAAGGATAATGGCTTCAGGACTATACCTGTCAAGCCATTCCCGAAATAACCCGGGTTCTTTCGCTGCTATGCTACCCAGGGTGACCTGTTTGGCACCTGCTTCTAAGACGGCTTTTAAATTGTCTTCCGTTTTTATTCCACCACCAAAATCAATAATCAGGTTGGTATTGCTGGCTATACGTTCAAGCACCGGGAGATTGATTACTTTGCCGGCTTTGGCCCCATCCAAATCAACCAAATGGAGCCTCCGGATTCCGGCATCCTGAAACATTTTAGCCACTTCCAGGGGATCTTCATTATACACCTTTTTTTGTGCGTAATCACCCTGGTTAAGGCGTACGGCTTTTCCGTCTATCAAATCAATGGCCGGTATAATCTCAATCATAAGGCTAAAAAGTTTTTTAAAATCTGTGCGCCCACTGTTCCGCTCTTTTCGGGGTGAAATTGCGTGGCATAAAAGTTATCTTTGTGCAAACCAGCAGAAAACTCGCTGGCATAAGAAGTTTTTGCGATGGTATTCTTACCCGTTTCTGCATAATAACTATGCACGTAATACACATATTGGCCTTCAAGGGATGGGTCAAACATCGCTGTTTTTAAATCATAGATCGTATTCCATCCCATTTGGGGTATTTTCATCTGATGGTCGTTGCTGAGGAACTTCTTCACTTTTTCCTCAAAAATACCCAGGCACTCGGTATCCCCTTCCTCTGAATGGCTGCACATAAGTTGCAACCCAATGCAAATCCCAAGGACTGGCTGCCTTAGGCTGCATATCAATTCATCCAGCTTATGCTTCCTAAGGTATTTCATAGCCGAACTGGCCTCACCCACACCTGGAAATATCACTTTATCGGCCGATAAAATATTTTCATGGACATTGGTAATTTCTGCATCCACACCAAATCGTTTAAGGGCAAAATCTACCGAGCGAATGTTACCGGCATTATAATCTATGATGGCAATTTTCATACTAAAAATTTAGTGCAAAATTAACTAAAAACTACAGTCTTGTTTTTGTAGACCAGTGTTCTCCGCTGCAAATGCAAAAACACAGCTGTAGAAAGTACAATTTTTTCCAGGTCCTGTCCTTTCCGGATCAGGCTCTTTACCGTATCCTTGTGTGTAATGCGGGTAACGTCCTGTTCAATAATGGGTCCGGCATCGAGTTCGGCAGTTACATAATGACTGGTTGCACCTATGATTTTCACACCACGCTGGTGGGCGCTGTGATAGGGCTTTGCGCCAGGAAATGCCGGTAGAAATGAATGATGGATGTTGATGATTTTGTTCCGAAACTGATCAATAAATGAATCGGAAAGAATCTGCATATACCTGGCAAGCACAATAAAGTCAATGTTATATTTGCGCAACAGTTCGATCTCTTTTTTTTCCAGCTCTTCTTTATTATCCTTATTAATGGGAAAATGCACATAAGGGATTCGGAATCCATTGGCAACAACCTCCATATCCTTGTGATTTGAAATTATCACCGGAATCTCCACTTCCCACTCCCCGGATTGAACGCGCGAAAGGATATCAAACAGGCAGTGCGAAAATTTGGAAACAAAGATGGCCATCCGTGGAATTTTATCAGCAAAATACAGGTTAAACTTCATGTTGTACTTCGCTGCAATCTGGGTATGAAAAAAATCCCCGATTTTCTCCCTTGGTATCAGAAAATGTTGCAGTTCCCATTCAATCCGCATAAAAAACACCTGTTCCTCATGATCCACATGCTGATCCAGTGAGATGATGTTGCCGTTGTTGTTGTTCAGAAATTCGGTAACTGAGGCCACAATCCCTTGTTGGTCGGGACAGTGCATCAATAAAATAGCTTTGTTCTTATTTGCAGTATTCATATCACTTTAATTTTGATTTGGGTTTATTCCATTACAACATGCCTTTGGTACTGGGCAGTTCAAAGTTAAACACATCCTGGCGGATTGCCATTTTGATGGCTTTGGCCAGGGCTTTAAAAATTCCTTCAATCTTATGATGTTCGTTGGTGCCTTCTGCTTTTATGTTGAGGTTACTTTTTGATGCATCAGAGAATGATTTAAAAAAATGCATAAACATCTCGGTAGGCATATCGCCAACTTTTTCGCGTTTAAATTCAGCATCCCATACCAGCCAGGGCCTGCCGCCAAAATCAATAACCACCTGGATCAGGCTTTCATCCATGGGGAGTACAAACCCATAGCGCTCAATGCCCCGTTTATTACCAAGGGCTTTTAAGAAGCATTCACCCAATGCCAGGGCTGTGTCTTCTATGGTATGATGCTCATCCACCTCAAGATCACCTTTTACATGAATGGACAAATCCACTCCTGAATGCCGGGCAACCTGGTCGAGCATGTGATCAAAAAAGCCCAGGCCCGTAGAAATAGTTCCTTTTCCGGTTCCATCAAGGTTTAGTTCGATGCTGATGTCGGTTTCACGGGTAGTACGCTTCACCAAAGCAGTACGTACCGGCCGGGCAACTTCGGCATAGATATCGTCCCACGAACCGGTTTTGAGGGCACAGCATGCTGACAGCCTATTTTTTTCTATTTCATCAGCTGAAATAAGCCCTGACAATAAAATACCCTTGCATCCGAGGTTTTTCGCCAGCTCCAGATCGGTTAACCGATCGCCAATGACATAAGAATTTTCCAGGTCATAATCCCCGTTCATGTATCCGGTAAGCATGCCTGTCCCTGGTTTCCGGTTGGGCGAGTTTTCTTCTGGCATGGAAGGGTCAATCTTTATATCATCAAAGCGGATACCTTCATTTTCCAATGCTTTTAACATTTTGTTATGGGGTTTTTCGAAATCTTCTTTTGGAAAAGATGACGTTCCCATACCATCCTGATTACTCACCATTACCAGGTGATAATCCAGGTTTTTGCAGATATGATACATGTTGCGGAATACACCAGGATAAAATTCCAGTTTTTCCAGTGAGTCTACCTGATAATCTTCCGGCGGCTCAATGATGATGGTGCCGTCACGATCAATAAAAAGTATCTTTTTTTTGTCCATATTCAGGTTTTCTAATATTCACATACTTCTTTAAACGCCGATAAAAAGGCGTTATTTTCCTGCTTATTGCCCACTGTGATTCTCAGGCAACCTTCGCAGAGTGTGACTTTTGAACGGTCGCGGATGATGATCTTTTTATTTATCAGATGTTTGTATATTTTTCCGGCATCATCTACCCGGACCATCAGAAAATTAGCATCTGAAGGCAGGATTTCGTTAACACAGGGCTGACCGGTCAATTCTTCCCTGAGCCGTTGGCGTTCCATCAAAATTTCCTTCACCCATTTTTGCTTTTCTTCCTGTTTATCAAGATATTCTAATGCAATCTTTTGGGTAACTGCATTCAGGTTATAAGGGTATTTAATCTTGTAAAGCACATCAATGATGTCTTTATGAGCATAGGCCATCCCGAAACGGATCCCTGCAAGCCCCCAGGCTTTGGAAAAAGTTTGTAAAATTACCAGGTTGTTATTTGCCCGCACCTGTTTTAACATCGATTCCTGTGAAGAAAAATCAATGTAGGCCTCATCAATAACAACAAGTCCGTGAAAGGAGTCCACCAGTTGCATCATATCATTTATCCTCATGGAGTTTCCTGTAGGATTGTTGGGCGAACAAATAAATACCAATTTGGAAGTTGATTTAAAAGCATCAACAAGTCCGGGTATATCAAGCTGAAACTCGGGTGTGAGTTTAACTTCATCATAAAAAATATTATTAATATCGGCACAGACCTTGTACATTCCATACGTTGGGTCTACTGAAAGAATGGAGTCCTGTCCGGGCTCACAAAAAGCGCGGATGAGCAGATCAATGGCCTCATCGCTGCCGTTTCCTAGGAAAATATTATCAATGCCCACGCCTTTTCTGCTGGCAAGTTTTTGCCTGACCTTCAAGTGAAGCGGATCCGGATATCGGTTATAGGGATTATTAAAGGGGTTTTCATTGGCATCCAGAAAAACCGCATCATTCCCTTTATATTCATTTCGGGCCGATGAATAAGGTTTTAGGTTCCGGATATTCTTCCGGAGCAATCCATCGATATTAATCATTGTTGTTATTTTTTTCTTTTAGTCTTATTTCAACTGCTTTGCTGTGTGCTTCCAATTGCTCGGCTTTGGCCATTGTCATAATGGTTTCGCCTACGTTTGCAAGTCCTTCGCGCGAGATATACTGAAACGTTATTTTTTTGAAATAACTATCAAGGTTTACCCCATTATAAGCCCTTGCATATCCGTTTGTAGGCAGGGTATGGTTCGTTCCTGAGGCGTAGTCACCTGCGCTCTCGGGGGTAAAATTACCAAGAAATACAGAGCCGGCATTCACAATATCCGACGATATCTCCTCAAAGTTGAGGGTGGAAATAATCAAATGCTCCGGAGCATAGGCATTGGTAAAATCCACGATATCCTTATGGTTGTTAAAGATCACTACTTTGCTGTTTTTCATGGCTTTGATGGCAATTTCTTTTCTTGGAATGTCCTGAAGTTGCTTTTGCAAAGCTTTTTCTACCGGACTGAGGACGACTTTGTTTTCTACCACCAAAATCACCTGGCTATCCGGACCATGTTCGGCCTGAGAGAGTAAATCAGAAGCTACAAATTCCGGGTTGGCAGAGCTATCGGCAATGACAAGCACTTCGGAAGGTCCGGCAGGCATATCAATGGCCACACCATCGCGGGTAATCAATTGCTTGGCCGCTGTAACGTACTGGTTACCGGGACCAAATATTTTATTCACTGCAGGAATGCTTTCCGTACCATAAGCCATGGCCGCAATAGCCTGGGCACCGCCTGCTTTAAACACTTTGGTTACGCCTACCAGTTGAGCTGCAAAAAGAATGGCCGGATGTACCTTACCATCTTTGGCTGGCGGGGTGCAAAGCACGATTTCTTCGCAACCGGCAATCACTGCCGGAATAGCCAGCATCAGCACAGTGGAAAACAATGGTGCTGAACCACCCGGAATGTATAAACCTACTTTTTGAATGGGCACTGCTTTTTGCCAGCATTTTACTCCAGGCATTGTCTCAACAGTGTGCACACCTGGTTGCTGCGCCATGTGAAACTTCTCGATGTTGTCGCGGGCAACCTCCATGGCCTGCTTCAGCGGTTCATCAACCTGATTTATAGATTGTTCAATTTCAATATCAGTAACCCTTAGATCATTCAAGGATACACCATCAAATTTTTCGGTATATTCAACTAGGGCCCTGTCTCCACGTATACGGATATCATTCAATATGACGGATACTTTTTTCTCAAGCTCGGACACATCCATCACAGGCCGTTGACAGATTTCAGCCCATTGTTCACGGGGTGGGTTTACATAAGTTTCCATAAATCGAATTTTTATAAAATCATCTTTTCAATAGGTATAACCAGAATGCCTTCTGCACCGGCGGCTTTGAGGTTATCAATTACCTCCCAGAAATCGTTTTCATTAACCACAGAATGAACAGAGCTCCATCCTTTTTGTGCCAAAGGTAGTACAGTCGGGCTTTTCATACCTGGTAAGATATTAACAATTTTATCAATCTGATCGTTTGGAGCATTTAAAAGAATGTATTTGTTGTTTTTGGAGCGAAGGACGCTATGTATCCTGAATTGCAATTCATTAAATATTTTTTCTTTTGCTGAAGACAATTGTTCGGGGCCAATGATAACAGCTTCGGAGCGCATCACAATTTCAACCTCTTTAAGGCGATTGCTTATCAATGTGCTTCCCGAACTTACAATATCAAAAATGGCATCTGCCAGGCCAATGCCAGGAGCAATCTCCACCGAGCCGCTGATTTCATGTATCTCTGCTTTAATCCTTTTCTCATCAAGGTATTCCTGTAGAATCCTGGAGTAACTCGTTGCGATGCGTTTACCATTGAAATACTCCGGTCCGGTGTATTCTTCAGCTTGCGGGATAGCCAGGGAAAGCCGGCATTTCGAAAAACCCAGCCGCTCCAGGATCTCAACTTCCCTGGCCTTTTCACGTACTTCATTTTCGCCTACAATGCCAATATCAGCCACACCGTCGGCCACATACTGCGGGATATCATCATCGCGCAGATACAGCAGCTCGATGGGAAAATTGGAAGAAGCCGACACGAGTTTACGCGCTCCGTTTGAGATGTCAATGCCCGATTCTTTAATGAGCTCGAGCGATTTTTCACTTAGTCGTCCTGACTTCTGAATTGCAATTTTTAAACGTTCCATGTTATTTTTTAATTAAAAAAAAAGGTTTGCAGAAATTGCAAACCTTAATATTTATTATGTTTTGAATTTCTACATACTATGCCTGTTCAACATCCGTGATGATGAATATAATGGCCTGTATGTACTGAAATCCTGTTCATTTCTCTGATAAAAGTCACGCAAATGTAGAAAAACTTCCGGGATAAATCAAAATGTTGATGTGATTTTTTTGTTAAGGAAGGTTAGGTTAATCCAGGAAAATCGGAAGTGGCAAATATGGAGACCAAAGATAATTACAAAACTATTAATGCACCACATTTGTATAATGTGTTATTATTTAAGAGCTTAATTGTAGGGGTATATTGTTTATCCGCATGGGTCACCACCTTGGTTATTCTTCTTAAAGCTTTTAAGAATATAGGTGTATAATAACTTATATATTTTAATCCGGGCAAATAAACCTTACCAAATAGCACCCTTTTGTATATCCTGAATAAACATATATATTTGCATATATTTAAATATTCATATATGTTTGAAATTAAGAAATATAAAATTGATTCAGAAAAGAAAGGAATAAAAGGATGGGTTCAATCCAGTCATGGTCGGCGAACCTTAATCAGCACTATGGTTGGTGCCATAGCGGGCTTTGGCTACTTTTATTTTTCCGAAGGACAATATATGAGTCCCATAGGGATTGATAATGTGCTGAAAAGTTTGGCCATTGGTGGATTTTTCGGGTTTTTCATCACCAATAGTCCCTGTACGAGAGGGCATTGCTAAAATATTATTATGTTGTTCACACAATCAATTACTGTAGGGTGAATTTATACATTCTTAAAAAGCAGACCTTCCAAAAAACGAAAATTGGATCGGTTGATGACCATTTTCGAGACAAAAAACAGTACATTTTATAAAGAATATATCAGGGCAAGATTCCAAAAGGATACAGAAGTAACCAAGAATGAAAACGTTACTGAAGGCAAAAACAATAAAGAAGAACCTACGATGATCAATAATTAAAAGCCTTATTTAATGACCTTACACATTCATCAACAATTTGTTATCCGGATGTTGTTCGATTGCTTTCATAAAATCATCCTGAATCCTAAGTATTTCATCAAGTTTTTCAGATGATACCGGATGATAGTCTTTGCTTCCTTTCTCTTCCAGACGTTTTAAAATAAAGCTGATGCTGAGTTTATGTATATCCATGGCGGGTTGGTACTTCATTTCCTTGTCTTCCGAAGCGGACACTTCAGCTAAAATTCCACTTTCTATAAGGTCATAAATGATGTCCTTAACCAGTCGGGTTGGCAGTTCAAGCTGTTTAGCGGTTTCAGTAGCTGTAAGGGCTGGTTCACCATCGGCAAAACGACGAATAATCAGATGAGCAATCAGCAGTGTTAATGAGATTCGTTCACGCAGGGTAATTTTCAATGAATCCACCTCATGTTCGTAATTTCTAATATTCTGATTGGCAAAAGAAACCTCTGCACCAAACAATAAAATAACCCAACTCAACTGCAGCCAGATAAGAAAAAGTGGCAAGGCAGCAAACGTGCCATAAACTGTATTGTACCTGGAAAAAGCCCCTTGAAACTCGATATATGCCCATTGTAAAACCTGAAACATGGTTCCGGCAATAATCCCCCCCACGATGGCATACCTGAACCGAACTTTCGTGTTTGGCATAATGATGTACACAAGGGTAAAAAGAATCCAGATCAATACCCATGGGATAGCCGCAATTAATAGTTTTACAACATAATCCAGGCTCTGGAATTTTTCCATCCCACTTGCTATGCTTTGTATAAATACATTGCTACCACTAGCTAAAACCACAAGCATGGGAGCAATTAGCATCATGGAAAGATAATCGCTGAATTTCCTGGAAAAACTTCTTCCTTTCTTGACCTGCCAGATGTCGTTAAAGGAACGCTCGATGTCGCTGAACATCTTCATAACCGTATACACCAGAAATGCAAGACCAATACCGGCAATCACACCACCCTGAACACTTTCGATAAAGTTATTGGTGAAATCAAGAACATAATTAAGGATTTCTTTCTGTCCTTCCAGGGCTTTTTTAATTTCTGCTTCAACCCGTTGATTAAAACCAAAACCTTTGGCTACCCCTATAATCATTGCCATAATGGGCACTATTGATAAAATAGAATAATAGGTAAGTTCAGATGCTCTTGCTTGAACCCTGTTCTCATTAAATCCACGCAGAGCCAGTAAAATAATCCTAAGCTGGCGGATTAAAAATCCCTTGCGACGCGAATGTTCTTTCAGGCGAAGGTTCCATACATCTTCAAGAATAAATTGTTTTGTTTTTTTGATAAAATCGTTCACAGCAAAATTTTTTATTTTACTAAATATGCTTCAACCTCATGGTAAAACTGTTACGCTAAACAGTTTCATGTATATCACTGGTTTATTAAGTAAACTTACAAAAATAGTTTGAAGGTTATACAGCGAACCATTATTTTTACGGTATGAAAGCCTTATCATGACAGAAGGAATTAAACAGAATTAATACAGATGAACATACAAACATTTCAGTTGATAGACGGCGCAAGAAAAGCCAGGGGGCTCGCAGTGGTAATCGATGTTTTTCGCGCTTTTACAGTGGAGCCGTATTTGATTAGTCTGGGCGCTAAAACCATTCACCCTGTGGCCAGCATTGACCAGGCTTATGAGTTAAAGGACAAAACCCCCAATGCCATGCTGGTAGGTGAGCGGGAAGAACAAAAACCACCCGGGTTTGATTGTGGCAACTCACCCACCGAAGCAAAAACCCTGGATTTCAAAGGTAAAACAGTGATCCATACAACAAGCTCGGGCACCCAGGGCATTGCCAATGCTGTCAATGCAGATGAGATACTTACCGGAAGCTTTGTCAATGCCCCGGCTATTGTACGCTATATCCAGCAGCAAAAGCCTGAAAATGTTTCGCTGGTATGTATGGGGTATGCCTCGCTGTACCCAACAGAAGAAGATACGTTTTGTGCCAATTATATTGAAGCGCTTTTAACTGGTAAAGAACCGGATTTTAATAACATGGTAAATACCATCCGTGAAACCAGTGGTAAACGGTTTTTTGTCCCCGAAAAACAAAGCCATGCACCTGAAAGTGATTTTCATATCTGCCTGGAGGTTGGGGTTTTTGATTTTGTGCTTAAAGTGGAAAAGAACAAAGCCGGGCTGAATTATGTTACAAGAATAAATTGTTAATATCTATGAAAGAACGAATTAAAAAATTTATTGAAAAACAAAAAAACCGCAAAAAATCCTCCCTGATTACAGATGGCATCTTTATCCTTCTTATTATTGTTTTTCTTATTCCCACATCACGGGTGTGGCTGAAAGAACAGGTATCAAAGATAACCATGGCCTCCCCACGTGCAAATAGTAATTATCAGGCATTAACATCAGGTGAAATGAATATGCTTTTTGTAAATGAACAGGGAGAAACTGTGGCACTGGAGGATTTCAGCGGTGAGGTGATATTTTTAAATTACTGGGCCACCTGGTGCCCACCATGCCGTGCTGAAATGCCTGCCATCCAGTCGCTCTATAATGAATACCAGGATAAAATGAAATTTCTTTTTGTTACCAATGAAAAAAAACCTGTGGTTAACAGCTATTTTCAACAAAACGGGTATGATGTACCAGTGTATAATTATGGAAGTACACCTATTGGTACGCTTGAATCGCAAAGTATCCCTACAACATTTATCATAACAAGAGACGGAAAACTGGCACTTAAAAAAGTTGGTGCTGCCAAGTGGGATAGCGAGAAGACAAAGGCGTTTTTGGATAAGCTGATTGCGGGTAGCTGATGGCTGCACATACCAGCTATCAGCTAAGTGCAATGCAGTATGCCTGTGCAGTATTAACATACATAAAATAAAAACACTATGATCAGACATCTTGTAATGTGGCGGCTGGAGGAAGCCCGATCGGATTTGGAAAAGCAGGAAATGATTGAAAAAATTTCCGGAAGCCTGATGGCCTTAAAGCAAAAGATTGAAGTTATCCGGGAACTGGATGTAAAAACCAATGCGCCCGAGGCCCCTGTGAATAATTACGATGTGGTCCTTGATACTACTTTTGACTCAATCGGTGATTTGGAACTTTATCAAAACCATCCCGAGCATCTTAAAGTGGTGGATATTGTAAAGCCACTGGTTAGTGAACGGGCCGCCATTGATTATGAATTCTGAGATAAGTACATACTATTAATTTAAATTGATAACCATGAAAATTCAATGCTTTCAGGTTGATGCCTTTGCAGAAAAACTGTTTACAGGGAATCCGGCAGCAGTGTGTCCTTTGGAATCCTGGCCCGCAGACGGGCTCATGCAACAAATAGCCATGGAAAACAACCTTTCAGAAACGGCGTTCTTTGTACCTGCAAACAAGGGCTATCACATACGCTGGTTTACCCCCAGCACTGAAGTCGATCTTTGCGGTCATGCCACCCTGGCATCAGCCCATGTGATTTTTAATCATTTAAATTATAAGAAAAATACCATCTATTTTGATTCGCTGAGTGGACCGTTGCATGTTCAAAAAAACGGGGAATTGCTTGAATTGAATTTTCCTGTGGATACCATCACTCCAATATCGCTCCCTGGTCATATAAAGGATGGAATGAATATGCTACCTCTCGAGGCCTATCAGGGAAAAACAGATTACCTGTTAATCTATGATTCCGAAGAACAAATTGCAAATATTGAGCCTGATTATCGTTCACTTGCTGAGGGAAAAGCCCGTGGAGTGATTGCTACCGCCCGTGGAAATGATGTTGATTTTGTTTCCCGCTTTTTTGCACCCGGAGCCGGTATTGATGAAGATCCGGTAACCGGTTCAGCACATACCACCCTTACTCCTTACTGGGCAGAACAGTTAGGCAAAAATTCCCTGGAAGCAAGGCAGATTTCAAAGCGTGGTGGAAATCTACGTTGTATTCTTGACGGAGAAAGGGTTAGGATTGCGGGAAAAGCGGTGACGTTTTTTGAGGGGACTATCCATTTATGACGTTAGCATCCATAAGCTTTCAATACTTACCACAGCGATACGTAAAGAATAAATATAAACGCTATCAAAATTTTCATGCCAACTGGTTATTTACTTATATCAGGATTGGCCCTGACCCTAACAATTCTTCATCTTTATACCAGGCTGCAAACTGGCCCGGGGTAATGCTTCGCTGAGGGCGGTCAAAAATAATGAAGAGGTTATCTTTGCGTTGAATTAGCCGTGCCTTTTGAAGGGGCTGGCGGTAGCGGATTCTTACATTATACTTAGCGCTTTCTCCCGGCTTTAACGCTTTATCCGGACGAATCCAATGAACTTCCTTATTGGCTATCATGAGTCCGGGCCGGTAGAGCCCGGCGTGTTCCTTACCCAAACCAGTGTAGAGCAGATTTTTTTTGGTATCCAGTGCAATGACAAAGGATGGTTTAGGCCTACCGCCTATATTTAATCCTTTATTCTGGCCAAGGGTATAAAAATGCGCACCATTATGCAGGCCTACCTGCTTACCAATACCGGGATTGAGTTGATGCGGTGTGCACACATTAATTAATTCCTTATCGGTATATTTTTCAGCATCTTCAACATCAACTATTTTTTTATTAGCGGCATACCAGTCTTCATCCACTTCAATGATGCGTCCGCGACGGGGTTCAAGCTTCTGTTGCAAAAAGGTGGGAAGATCCACTTTCCCCACAAAGCAAATACCCTGGGAATCCTTGCGGGTAGCCGTGGCCAAATCCTGTTCCTCAGCTATTTTACGGACTTCATGTTTATGGATTCCGCCCACAGGAAACAGGGCTTTTGATAATTGCTCCTGTGACAACTGACACAAGAAATAGCTTTGTTCCTTGTTCAAATCACGGCCAGCCAGCAGACGGTGCATAAGCCCATTTGCAGTTTTTTCCTCATCCTTGCGGCAATAATGCCCTGTGGCTACATAATCAGCACCAAGATTAAGTGCCTCCTTAACAAACAAATCAAATTTCACTTCCCGGTTGCATAACACATCCGGGTTGGGTGTACGGCCTTTTTCATATTCGGAGAACATGTAGTTGACCACCCTCTTCCGGTATTCATCGCTTAAATCAACCGTGTGCAAAGGAATATCAAGTTTGCGTGCAACCAATTTAGCCAGCAGAAGGTCATCCTCCCAGGGGCAATCCCCTTCGAGCGTACCGGTGGTATCGTGCCAGTTTATCATAAACAAACCAACCACATCGTACCCCTGCTGTTTAAGCAGATAGGCCGAAACACTGGAATCCACCCCACCTGATATGCCTACTACTACCTTTTTCATCATTTTTTTTGAAGGTGCAAAGGTAAGGAATAAAAAAAAACCTACAGGAGTTCACAATTTTTATTTTTTACCAAAAATGCCCCGGATAATCAGGGTTAGGGCTGCACAAACTAAAAAACCAAAGATAAAACCCATCAACTCAGAATCAAAAGCAATTCTACCGGCATTATCCAACATCCGAAAAATAACAGAAGTTACAAGGATTAGAATTCCAACAATTAAGGCTGTTCTTTTTGACATTTTTTTCACCCTTTATGATTCAATGTTCAATTGTTTGTTTTCTTTTTTAACTTTTTTATCCTTCTGCATTCCGATGAACATTCCGATTACCAGTCCGATTGGAAGCCCCAGTCCAATAAATGCAGCATTATCATAAATGGCCATCCATACCACGCCGATAGGTAAACCAAAAACTGACAGACCAAGGGCCAGCCACGAATTTTGGAAGTAATTCTTCGGAAAAAGTCCCTCCTCATTTTTTACGAGGGTTATAATATTGTAATGTGATTCTGTTAATAATTTGCTTAGTGCTTTTGGAGTTCCCCCAAAGGCATTTATCTCAGCTACTTTATCGTTAATTGTCCCTGATACATCATACGACAGGTCGCGATTTTTTAATTCGTTAAGCAGGGTATTTAAACGCTCATAAGGAAGTTTCAGCCGCTTATGTTCTTCCACAGATATTTTCGGTTCCAACTGTTTGATCATGGTATTTGCTCTTTTATTTCAGACGTTAAAAATACACATATTGACGTTTCCTGGCAAGGTCACCCATTAGTCAATTAATATTTAATTCGTTACGTTTTTGCATAATTATATGCAATGGGTAAAAACCAAAATTTTTATAATAATCTAAAACGGACTCATTACCCACCGCTACAAGTAGTTTTGGAGAATCCACCCCTTTATTTTCCAACCATTCGAGGGATTTTTCAAACAGTTTTTTTCCAATACCAGAACCCCGATAAGCCTCTTCAATCAAAATTGAATCAATTTCGCCTTGTATTTCATCACTGTTTATTTCTGTTGTAGCAATGCAATATCCAATCAGCTTATCCGAATTTTTAAGTGTAGCATAGACTAAGATCAAGTCATCCGCTTTCTTTAGAAGTCTGGATTTTCGTTGTTCCCAGGTCATCTTCTTAAATCGATTTTTGAAATGAGTTGACTGTCCGGCATGTTGTTTATTCAGCTCTTCCCAGAGGGGTTGTACACTATCGATTTCTGTAAGTCCGGCTATATGAATTGCAATTTCATTCATTCTGGGTCCGATTTAGATGATTTTTTTGTTTAATCAGAACAAAAATAACCCATTTTGATAATTTCTCATGCTTACTTTTAATATCGGGTTTTTATTATGCCTTGCCTATTTTGCTTCCAGGCGGTGTTAATGCAGTTAAAAGCATGAAAAAAAAATCAAATACATGCAAAGAATTATCTTATGTTCGGATTTGAGATGTCAATGATAATATACTTTTTTTTTTCATAACACCTTTATCCGAAAGTATAAAATGCAAAACAATTTTCAGATGACAAAAATATTTTATTACTTGGCAAACTTTTTAAAAAGAATTGATATCTAATTCGCAATATTACATGACTAACTTAAATCATTAAAATGAAAGAGGAAAGAGTAAAACTTAAGGAAAAAATCGGATATGGTTTTGGAGACGGTGCATCATCCATGTTTTGGAAAATATTCACCATTTATTTACCCATCTTCTATACCGACGTATTTGGAATATCTGCAGCAGCAGTAGGTACCATGCTATTGGTAACCCGTATCTGGGATACCGTCAACGACCCCATTATGGGAATTATTAGCGATAGGACCAAGACCCGTTGGGGAAAATTCAGGCCTTACCTTCTCTGGATATCTGTGCCGTTTGGCATTGCCGGGGTATTGCTGTTTACAACCCCTGATTTCACTGATACGGGGAAAATAATTTATGCTTATTGTACATACACGTTAATGATGATGGTGTACACAGCAATTAATGTACCTTATGCCAGTTTGTTGGGAGTGTCAACAGCTAATTCAAACGACAGGACTGCTTTGGCAGCATACCGGATGATATTTGCCTTTGGCGGCAGTTTATTGGTTGTAGCCATATACCAGCCCATCGTTGATCTTTTTAGGGTGGGCGTTCATATAACCACGGCATATCAGTTAACCATGGTAGTGATTGGCATTCTCGCCGTGATATTTTTCCTTATAAGTTTCTCCTGGACCCGGGAAAGAATCACACCACCCAAATCGCAAAAAAACAGCCTGAAAGAAGATTTCAAAAACTTATTGCACAATGGTCCCTGGTTTATTCTGCTCGGTGCAGGTGTAATGACCATCCTGTTCAACACTCTCCGCGACGGTGTGGCGCTGTATTACTTCAAATATTACGTTATTGACGAAACGGCTGTTAAGATTTCAAAAATGACATTTACATTAAGCACGCTGTATCTTTTTATTGGGCAGGGGGCCAATATGTTGGGTGTGATTTTTGCAAAGCCTGTTTCAGCCAGGCTGGGCAAAAGGAAAACATTTTTGTATGCCATGATAGGAGCTGCATTGTTCAGCGTATTTTTCTTTTTTATTGATAAAGGTGATGTGATTCCAATTTATATCCTGCAAACCATCGTAAGTTTTTGTGCCGGTATTGTATTGCCCTTGCTTTGGTCCATGTATGCTGATTCGGCCGATTGGTCAGAATGGAAAACAGGTCGACGGGCTACCGGTCTGGTGTTTTCAGCTTCAAGCATGACACAAAAACTGGGGTGGACAATAGGTGGTGCCATTACGCTTTGGTTGCTTGCGCTGTATGGATTCGAAGCTAATGTTGATCAAACTCCGGATACCATCAAAGGGATTAAATACATGTTGAGTTTCTTACCGGGAGCTGCTGCACTATGTTCGGGTATTTTTATTTTCTTCTATCAGTTGAGTGATAAGAAAATGAAACAAATCGCCAGTGATCTTGCCGAGAGGCGTGAGGAATAAAATGGTAGTCAGAAATTGGAGGTTGGAAGTTATAAGCCTGGATGCTTGCTTCCAACTTCTGATTTCACTTCGATTTATACTGAGCTTTAAATCTTTTCCTTTACTATAAATAGTAAATGTCCTGTTCATAAAGAACTGTGGCAATTATTCATTGCTTTAAACAGAACCAACGATCTGATATTAGTATAATGTCCTGCTCAACACTTCTTCCTGAACATCCCGGGGCAGATCAACAAACCGGGCACAATACCCTCCTACCCGCACAATCAGGTTGCTGTATTTTTCTGGGGATTTCATGGCGCTCTCCAAATCACCCCTGTCTAAAACATTGATCATGGCCTGCTGTCCACCCTGCTGGAAAAAAGTTGCAAGCAAGGCTTCAAGTTGAGGACGGTGCCCGGTAAACATGGATTTTGAAAATTCCATGTTTTGCACACCACCGGCATGCAATGAAGGATCTGGTTTTACCAGGGAATTGAGCATGGCGGTTACCCCGTTTTGATCCATTCCAGATGATGTTCTCGTGGAATCACACAGCTTAGTTTTAGAAAAGATTTACCCGATAATAATTTCCAACCCATCATACCCCAGATTCACCCCGTCGGGTAATTCTTTGTCTACCAAGGCATGCAGGCCCATTTGGTGACTGATATGGGTCAGGTAAGCCTGTTTTGGTTTTAAATCATCAATCAGGGCAAGTGCTTCTTCAACATTAAAATGTGAAATGTGTGGTTTTTTTCTAAGTGCAGTAACAACAAGGGTATCAAGGCCACGAAATTTATCCCTTTCTTCCGGACTGATATGGTTGGCATCGGTCAGGTAACCAAAATCGCCAATCCGGTAGCCAAATACCGGTAGTTTATAATGAAAAGCCCGCACAGGGATAACCTGCAACCCATTCACATTAAAAGGATTATTTTCAATGTAGTGGCTGCGTATTTCAGGAATGCCCGGGTATTTTCGTTCAGCAAAAATATAGGCAAATTCCTGCTTAATGGTATCATGCACACGTTCTTCAGCATAAATATCCATAGGGCGTTGCAGTACAAAATTAAACGCACGCACATCATCCAGTCCGGCCACGTGATCTTTGTGTTCATGAGTGAACAGGATGGCGTCAAGCATGGTGGTCTTTGTAAAGAGCATTTGCTGCCTGAAATCCGGGCCTGCATCAATAACAATGCTGATACCTTCAGTTTGAACCAACACAGAGGAACGCAGGCGTTTATCTCTTGAATCACCGGACTGGCAAACAGGACAAGTGCATGCTATCACTGGCACACCTTGCGAAGTCCCTGTGCCAAGAAGTGTAATTTTCATTCCCATAATCAATCACTAACAGCTGGCAAAGATAGGAGTTCACATAATAATCGCACAACTCCGGTAAAAATTGTAGTTTTGCAACCAAAAGAAATTATGCGTCCTGTTTTATACCTTATTCCTGTGACATTAGGTGACAACGAACCTGAAGCAGTATTGCCTAAAACGGTTAAAACAATTGCTGATTCGTTGACAGTGTTTATTGTTGAAAATGTGCGGACCGCCAGACGTTTTTTAATAAAACTGGGCATTACCACGCCCATTGATGATTTAACCTTTTTTGAACTGAACAAGCATACGCTGGCAAGTGAAATCAGTAGATTCCTTGACCCGATGAAAGAGGGTAAAAGCATAGGGGTGATGTCGGAGGCAGGAGTACCAGGTGTGGCCGATCCCGGGGCCCAGGTGGTAAGGCTGGCACATCTGCAGGGATATGTGGTACAGCCTTTGGTAGGCCCTTCTTCTATATTGATGGCCCTGATGGCTTCCGGGATGAACGGGCAAAGCTTCACTTTTCATGGGTACCTGCCCATCAATCCAAACCAGCGGGTTCATACCCTGCACCAGTTGGAAAAACTTTCGAAAAACCACAACCAGGCCCAGATTTTCATGGAAACCCCTTACCGGAACCAAAAGCTGCTCGA
>CAZZBU010000071.1:0-19330 GCA_964652315.1 uncultured Bacteroidales bacterium | reverse complement strand
AAGTATAACGCTGCTCCGGACGATCCACCAGTATTGAAAAGAAAAGTGATTCGTGGTGGCTCCTGGAAAGATATTGGATATTTCATGCAGAATGGTACACGTACTTATGAATATCAGGATTCATCCAAATCCTATGTTGGATTCCGTTGTGTTCGTTCTTACATAGGTGGTAGTTAATGATTATTAAGCCGTTAAGGAAATTTTTAACATCAAATTTATTATTAATAAATTACGTTCCGCATGAATATTACTGAAATTGTTGAAAGTTCGGGCTGGAAAAACTTTATGGCCAAGTTATATGGATTAGGTGCAGCCGTTGTGATTATTGGAGCACTTTTTAAAATCATGCACTGGCCGGGAGCAAGTACCATGCTTATTATCGGGCTGACTACAGAAGCCATTATCTTTATGTTTTCGGCTTTTGAGCCCTTGCACGAAGAACTTGACTGGACCTTAGTATACCCTGAGCTTGCAGGGATGACCGATACCGAAGAACTGGAATCATTTAAATCGCATGAATTAAAAGACCCGGCTATGCAACGGCGTGCTGTTCAATCAGGTGCTGGTGCTGATGGCGGCTTAGGTATAGCTGCTGGCGGTGGTGCAGCCATGGCAGGACTTGCAAGCCTGCCCGAAGTTGATTCAGAAACATTTTCAAAACTTGGTGAAGGGCTCTCAAAATTGTCCTCATCAGTTGCTAATCTGTCAGACATTTCTGATGCATCTGTAGCAACCAAGGAATATTTTGAAAATGTGAAAAACGCTTCAGAATCAGCAAGGCAATTAAGCGATTCATACCGAAATTCTTCAAGCCTGATAATGCAGTCAGGAGAGTCCATCTCAACAGCATATCAAAGCCTGGCAAATACAATACAAGGTGAACAGGAAATAGTAACCCGGGGCAGCCAGGGATTTGAGCAAAACATTGAATCGCTGAACAAAAACTTATCAGCGTTGAATACTGTCTATGAATTGCAGTTGCAATCAACAAATCAGCATTTAAAGGAAACAGCCAACCTGTATAAGGGGTTAGATGACATGACACAGAATCTGAAAGAATCGATAAGCGAAACAAACCGGTTCAAAAATGAAATGACAAAATTAGGAAATAATATTTCAGAACTTAATAACGTTTATGGCAACATGTTATCTGCTGTCAACCTTACATCAAAATAATTGAAGTTAGTTAAATCCATAGTTTATAGTTGCTATAAGTTAGAATAAGAATATGGGCCACGGAAAAGAGACACCTCGTCAGAAAATGATTGGTATGATGTATCTCGTACTAACAGCACTTCTTGCCTTAAATGTGCAGAAAGAAGTACTGGATGCATTTGTCAACGTAGACGAAGGTCTGAAAAAAACCATAGCTACTTTTAACAGTAGAAATGAAGTGCTTTATGCCGACTTCGCCGAAAAAGCAGAAGTTAACCCCATAAAAGTAGGACCGCTGCGTAAAACAGCGCTTGAGGTTCAGGAAAAAGCCAATGAGATTGTTGACATGATTCAGGAAATGAAAATCAAAATTGTGGAAACATCTGAAGGCCCTGCAGAGGATACCGAAGCCATTGAAGACGGACATATACATATTGCCAGGATAGGTGGTAAAGATAATATGGATATCCCTGCTCAGATTATGGTTGGTGATAACAACGATAAAGAAGGGAAACGCCTTCGTGAAGCCATTGAGGAATTCAGGGGTTGGCTGACCACCGAAGTAGTTGATGAAGAATTCGAAGATTTGATTGCCTCCATAGAACGAAGCCTGGATACAGATACCCATGAAGGACCTGACGGAACTCAGCATCCATGGGAATATGCAAACTTTTCGCATCTGCCACTTGCCGGTGTAATTGCTATCATGTCGGGCATACAAACCGATGTCCGGAATGTAGAATCAGAAGTAATCAGCTACCTGCACAATCAAATTGATGCCGGTGATTTTAAATTCAACAAGCTTGAAGCAAACGTTATCCCCAATTCCAATTATGTAATCAGAGGAAACGAGTATCGCTCAGAAATTTTCCTGGCGGCCTCGGATACCACCCAAACTCCGATTATCCTGCTTGGAAATTACGAAGAAAAATATAACGAGGAACTTGGCCGGATGGAATACGAAATGGTAGGCCGATATGACTCCGTACCTATAGAAAACGGGCGTGGCATCCTTACCCAACGTGCCAATACCACCGGTGTAAAGGAATACCGGGGCATTATAAAAATTAAAAATCCGGATGGTTCATATACCTCTAAGCCGTTTGAACAGTCGTATCAGGTTGCCGAAGGCAGTTACGGGGTAAACCCGCTAAAAATGAATGTGTTTTATCTTGGTGTAGATAATCCTGTTGACGTCTTTGTTTCAGGTGTACCATCGGAGTTGGTTAGTGCCAGTATTACCAATGGCCGTCTGCGAAGGGCAGGTAACAACTGGATTGTAAATCCGGCAAGCAAAGGAAACGCATTGATAGAAGTATTTGCTGAAATTGACGGTCAAAGAAAATCACAGGGCTACAGAGAATTCAGGGTAAAAGAAGTACCCGACCCGGTAGCAAAAGTTGCCGGCATGAAATCCGGTGTAATTAACAAAAGTGTACTTCTTGCTCAGTTAGGAGTTGTAGCAGATATGGAAAATTTCGACTTCGACCTGGAATTTAAAGTAACAGGGTTTACAGTATCCGCAATAATAAAGGGATTCTCTCAGGATTTTCCGGTTAAAGGAAACATGTTCAGTGATGAACAAAAGAACCTGATAGATAACCTAAACCGCGGTGATAAAGTATACATAGAAAATATTAGGGCCATTGGGCCTGATGGTAATGAACGTAAACTTAATACAATAAGTTTTAAGCTTAATTAACCTTTTAAATTTGATTGTAATGAAAAGATCAGTCTGTCTTTTGCTTGGAGTATTTATGCTGGCCGGATTTTCGGTGAAAACGGCCAAGGCGCAGGACTTGAAAACAGAAGTGTATGTAAAGGAACACATTCCCTTTAAAAAGCCGGTACCTTACCCTTATGTGCGCGAAGCTGATGTATTATGGGCAAAAACCGTATGGCGCATCATTGATTTGCGTGAAAAACAAAACCTTCCATTGTACTATCCGGTTAACCCCATTGGCAATCGGATGAGCCTTATTGATTTATTGCTGCTTGGCATCGATAATGAAGGAGTTACAGCTTACAACCCAGATGATCCTTACAACGAATTTAAGGTTCAGATGACGCGTGATGAGGTAGATTTTAACCTGGATGCCGGAATGGATACAACCATGGTTATGAACCCCAACACCAATGAACTGGAACCCCAGGTAATCGAGAATGAGCGGAAGTCAGATGAGGTAAAACAATACCTGGTGAAAGAAAAATGGTTTTTCGACAAGCAACATTCGGTAATGAAGGTCCGTTTGGTTGGCCTCTGTCCCATCCGGATTTATAACCGAATTGATGAAGCTACCGGATTACCCTCCGAAGAGATTATTAAGAAAAAAGTATTCTGGATATACTACCCCGAAGTACGTCCCTTGCTGGCCCGTTATGAAATCTATAACCGCTACAATGATGCTCAGCGCATTTCGTTTGAAGATTTCTTCTGGCAAAGACGTTTCAGCAGCTATATCTATGCAGAGTCAAACGTATACAACAACCGTCTTATTCAGGATTACTCGGTAGGACTGGAAACACTGCTTGAAGCAGAAAAAATTAAAAACTGGCTCTTTGAAATGGAGCATGATCTTTGGGAATTCTAGTGATTAAAAGGTTAATAAAGCATCAAAAAAAAACCCGGAGAATTTACTCCGGGTTTTTTATTTTTATTTAACTGCCATATTCATGAATTAAAAAAACATAGCCTAAACATAATCATCTCCCATTTTAATCTTCACGTCATTAACGAATTGTTTGATGCGCTGTTCTTCATCCTGCTGACAAACCAGCAGCACATCGTCAGATTCAACCACAATATAGTTCTCAAGACCTTGCAACACCACTAATTTATCTTTTGGGACATTAACCAGGCAGTTTTTCAAATCGTAGCCCAGGATATTATTTCCAATCAGGGAATTCCCCTGCTCGTCCTTTTCAAGTCTTTCGAACAAAGAACCCCAGGTTCCCAAATCAGACCAACCGAAATCGGAACACAGTACAAACACATTGTCTGCTTTTTCCATAATGCCATAGTCGATGGATATGTTCTTACAATTTGGGTAGGCATGATTGATAAAATCAACTTCTTGTGGTGTATTATATTTACCTTCGCCTTCTTTAAATATATTGTCAACTTCAGGAAGGTGGGTGTCAAAAGCCTCAAGCACACTGCGAAGCGACCAGAAAAAAATACCTGAATTCCAATAGAAATCGCCACTTTCATAAAATACCTTTGCCAGCTCAATATCGGGTTTTTCGGTAAAGGTTTTCACCTCACGAAGGCTTTCATTTAATTCAATCTTGCCCGTTCCTCCGTTAACCTGGATATATCCGTATCCTGTTTCAGGTCGGCTGGGTTTAATACCGAGGGTAAGCAAAGCATTGTTTTCGCTCACAAAATCCAAGCCCTTATTTACCACATCAAGGAATTCTGTTTCCTTCATAATGAGGTGATCAGACGGTGCCACAACAATATTGGCTTCCGGATTGATCTCCTTAATTTTATAATTGGCATAAGCAATACAAGGGGCAGTATTACGGCGGTGTGGTTCCAGTAAAACATGTTCAGGTTTAATATCCGGAAGCTGTTCCAAAACCAAATCTTTATAATCAGCATTGGTTACTACCAGAATATTATCCGTGGGTATTATCTGTGAAAACCGGTCGAAGGTAAGTTGAATTAGGGTTTTACCAAGTCCGAGTACATCAAGGAACTGCTTGGGTTTTGCGGTTTTACTTAGGGGCCAGAACCGGCTTCCAACCCCTCCTGCCATAATAACGCAGTAATTATTTTGATTCATTTTTGAATTTTTTGATTAGAATTTTTATAAAAATAGTAAATATAGCCAAGCAATAAAGCCATAGTAAGCAGATAATATGATAATCAAATTGAAGTTATTATTATACCTTTGTCATAAAGAACTGTTAAAGAAAGAAATTGTTGCTTAAATAATTTACAAAGTTTACATAAACTGCCCAAACAATTAGACTAACAGATCACAGTATTTGAAATACGTCATTATGAATTTTTTACATACCCTTGGAAGTTACATTTTGTTAATGCGCCGGGTTTTTTCCAAACCTGAAAAGGGAAAAGTTTATTACCAGCAGGTGATAAAAGAAATTGAAAAACTGGGAATTGATTCCATCGGAATAGTCATTATTATTTCCATATTCATGGGCGCGGTAATTACCCTGCAGACCAGGTACAATCTGGAAAATCCGCTTATCCCGCTTTACCTCATTGGTTTGACTGCCAGGGACACGATGTTTCTTGAATTTTCAAGCACTATTGTCGGACTCATACTTGCGGGTAAGGTGGGATCCAATATTGCATCTGAGATCGGAACCATGAGGGTTACCGAACAAATTGATGCTCTGGAAATCATGGGGGTAAATTCAGCAAGTTACCTTATTCTGCCTAAAATAATTGCTACAGCGGTATTCAATCCGTTTTTAACCATTATAAGTATGTTCGTAGGCATTATCGGCGGCTGGATGGCTGCAGTCACTACCGGTGCATTATCATCTTATGATTACATTTATGGTATACAATACTGGTTTATACCTTTTTACATTACTTATTCCCTGGTTAAAACCGTGGTATTTGCATTTATTATCACAACTGTTCCGGCTTTCTTTGGTTATTATGTCAAAGGAGGAGCCCTTGAAGTAGGTAAATCCAGCACAAAGGGTGTGGTAACCAGCAGCATTCTTATTCTTTTATTTAATGTAATATTAACCCAACTTATGCTAGCTTAATGATTACGGTTGAAAACATCAATAAAAGTTTCGGAGAAAACAACGTATTAAAGGATATATCGGTAAAGTTTGAAAAAGGAAAAACCAACATTATTATCGGACAGAGTGGCTCAGGCAAAACTGTGTTATTGAAATCAATTATCGGACTGCATTCCATTGATACTGGCAAAATAACCTATGATGGCAGGGAATTTAATGCCATGAATAAAAATGAAGTCAAATCAATCCGAAAGGAAATGGGCATGCTTTTTCAGGGGGGGGCGCTTTTTGATTCAGCCACTGTTGAGGAAAATGTAAAATTTCCACTGGATATGTTTACCAGCATGTCAGAAGAAGAAAAACTGGAGCGGGTCAATTTCTGTTTGAAAAGGGTTAATATTGCGAATTCAAATCATTTGTTTCCGGCTGAAATCAGTGGAGGAATGCAAAAACGCGTCGCCATAGCCCGTGCTATTGTGCAAAATCCAAAGTATCTTTTTTGCGATGAACCGAACTCAGGCCTTGATCCAAAAACTGCCATTGTTATTGATAACCTCATCAGCGAATTAACGCATGAATATAACATGACCACCATCATCAACTCCCATGATATGAACTCAGTAATGGAAATCGGAGAAAAAGTGGTATTCATTTATCAGGGTATCAAATGCTGGGAAGGCACAAAAGAAGAAATATTTTCAACAGACAGTACTTATCTGAACGATTTTATATTTGCATCGAATTTTGCAAAAAAAATAAAACAGATAGAGACAAAAGACTGATGCATTGGCAAGCTGTCCTTAGTCTTTTACTTCTTCAAAATCAACGTATTCTCCGGAATCTTTGTTGTATTTTTTTGATCGTTTTCCAACATAATCAATATTGATATCCCCTTCCTGCCTGTTGGGCGATGATTGTGAATGCCTCCGGTTAAACATATCCTGTTGATTTTTGCGGATGTAGTTTCTGATAAATATTGGCAGTATATATCGACTGAATAATCTGAAGAAATAATAAATCAGGATTAATATGAAAACAATACGTAAAAAACCCATATATTTTTTTTTTGCAAAGGTAAAATAATCCGGGAGGCAATACCAGTATTTATGCTCTTAAAAAAAGTTAATGTTTGTAAACCGCCGTCTTACTGGAGCATGGGTTTGTCTTTCATAAGCTTTTTAAGCTTATTGCATCCAAATACCAGATTAAAACCTGTCATGAAATTTAAGCTTTTCATGGTATGCGGAATAATGGGCAACCCGTCAGGTGTTTCGGCCATAAAAGGAACATTATCCAAAACCATGTACCAGTTAAAGGGACCAAGCTTTGAACTTAAGCCAATACCCAGGTTATTGTAAGAGTAATTCTGAATGCTGTATGAGAAAGCAAGCGATAACGCTTTGCCCGGATAAAGATTCGCTGAGAGTGTAAGTTTTTCGTTTATCCTTCCATGCAGAAACTGTGACCGCGAAAGCACACCCACTGAGAACTGCTCCGTAACATTATACCGTGCGCCAAGATATACTTTCCCATAAAGCATGGTATTGTAGCTATCTTCTGTATTGGAGAGCTGAAATTCATCAGCAATAGAATCCAGCACCTGGTCAAAAAAATTATCTGACTGCAGGGAATCAAGCACTATACCATCAAAAAGAAAAGTCGAATTCTGACTGATATTATAAGTGCTTTGAGTCCATTTAATAAAACCTAAATCGATTAAACTTGCTGAAAGGGTTAATCTTGAAATGGGTGTGTAAACAGCGCCAAAATCTGCAGCCAGACCCACATTTTTAAATAATGCGCTTCGATCGGTCTTCAGGATCTCCAGTGTACTGTCGGCATCAAAATCAAAATCATCAAATTTACCTTCATCATTACGATAAACCTCAACATAAGGGAGGCTGGCATTCAGGGCAAAGTCTGAAGTTATTTCCCAGTTTTCCAGGGAGGTGTTTATTTTTAAATTGTTATTTACAGTAGAGAGATCGGCTATCCCAAATAAAAGTTTGGCCTTACCACCCACTGTGAGATTTTTCGACACTTCATGGGAAACACCAAGTCCAAATTCCTGATAAAGCCGGGTATTCACTCCAAAATGCTTGAAGTCAAACACATCACCATCTTCGTTCCATTCCAGCAAAAACTCCAAAAAATCACCCGGCAGGCTGAGGCTTGTATTAAAACGTTGCCTGTAATCCAAGGTAAAATAAGACTTCTGCACCCTGAGGCCAATGGAAGCAATAGGAATAGCTGTTTCCATATAAAAGCGGTTGTTTTTGTGAATGCTTTTTTTGAATTCATTTTGAGTTGCCGCGGAATACATAAATGTAATCAGGGAATCATTCGGCCCGTGCATGATAACATCCGAAAGCGAGAATGGCCATTCTGCCCTTACATTAAGAGGGGATATGCCTGGCAGACCAAGATAAAATCCACACATTGGCTGAAATGCCGGATTCATAAGATGAGACTGGGGTACAACGCCCTGAAGATGATACAAGGTGCCGTTGGATTGTCCTAAAACGCCTATGGTTACACTTAATAAAAGGGCCGGAAGTATAAATCTTATTTGCTTCATTATTAGCTAACTTAGGATTCTATTCGTTTAAATCGGTTTGAATGAGTATGGAGGCATCAACAGCTATTTTAAATTCAAGCGCGTAAGTATTCAATATTTTCACGCTTTGTGCATTTTTCGTTGAACTGAATGAGGCTACAATAATTACCTGATCACTGTTTTCAAGTAAATGGGTAGCCTGTTCATCAGTAAGGGAAACATACCCTTGATATTCAAGAACTTCATCGACAATGGAAAGGCCATAAGCATCAACAGGCGCTGCTACCATTATTCCACGATCATGCGCCTTGCTCATATGTATGGTATCCACTTTGGTACCGGTTGATGAATCATAAAGGACTAAATCCAAATCAAGATTAATGGGAAACTCATTTCGTACAGAATAATACAGGTTGAAATATTCGATTTCCTCTATGACATTATCCTCATCCAGGTTTAGCTCAAGGGTATCTGTAAATTGCATATCAGCGCGGAATTCAAGGGGTATTTCAATTTCCAGATCAACATTCAAGGCGCTGTTTTTCAGTATAAAATTATCCTTTGTAATATCGCCGTCAGGATTGCTGGTAGCCGATACGAATATATCCAGATCTGTAGGCGGAGGAAAAACCAAAAAGGAATCAATGTTGGGTATAGTTGTCCTGTTAAAGGAAACCACCCCATTGACCTCCGGATTTTCAGGAGATTCAGGTGAGGCTATTTCAAGGCCGCCGGGTTGTAGCGTCACCGCATTGCTTTCTTTAAAAAACCCGGTAATATCCATATCAATGCCAAAGGGGATACCCAGGGAATTGGTATACATCAAATTCAACTTTGGATTTGTAACGGATAGATCTCCGGAAAGGTTCCCCAGGCCATCAAAAGGTGTTTCTATAATGGTATCCAACGATTGTTCGTTTATTCCCATAAAACCATATATAGCTTCGTAATTTTCAATTCCAAGAAACGTGAAATCTACCTTAACAAAGTCATCGGTGGAGATACCATATCCGGAATTCCTGTATAACAATACATCAAATTGAAGGCTTATGATGTTTGTGGTGTCATTTTCGCCAAAAACCATCGTATAATCCTCAATAGGATATATCTTGGAGTCGGTGAAACTGCCCGTAGAACTGCTTAACTGTATGATTCTTGCAAAAGGCTGGCCATTTGGCGCTATCATATTTGGGGATGTAATTCTTATGAAACCCGTATGATTAAACGTAGATGAAACATCGACCTGCAAATCACTATCTTCCAATATCATGCTATCGAGCTTCATTCCGTTGTCAAACCTGAAGGTGAAAGTATCAGCGTCCGGAATATTCACCTCATTGGGCATGAAGGCAGCAGGTATATCGGTGGCAGAACGCACATAGTATGATAAGGTACGCTGCCTTGGCACAAAACCAAAATCATCAAGACTAAAATTAAACAGGGAATCTTTACGGAGGTAAAAAATTATCGAATCACCCCGATAGCGGAGCACTGTGTCTTCATCCTCTGCCTTATACAAATCCTTAATGGTGAAATTACCTTTTACCAACGGAGCTGCCAGACTCGGATTATATTGGATTTTTGTTGAGAGTTTTTCAAAATCATACACCTCCTTCTTACAGCCAATAAAGGTTATTACAGAAACCAGTGTTACAAAGGCTGTTCTGAAGAGATGTTTTTTTACTGGAGATGCCATTTGCCGGTATTATTAAGTAATGTTTTTTTAATAAATATCTGTACAAAATCAATCAGCATTAATCTCTCAGGCACTTCTGCAAAGAATGCCGGACTGCCTGAAAGGATTAACATTCAAGCCCTGAGACCAGGGTTTATGCTTGAAAATAATTATTGTACGGAATAATTAAATAAAAAGTTATCGCTGTTGCCCACAATGAGGTTAAACCGGCTGCTTTCTGTTAACCGGCCAATACTAAAGGGCGTGGTACCCCGCAACGGAAAATCTTCATATAAGCTTCCATCATTATTAATAAGGTAGATTAGATTAGTAGTATTCTCAACAAGGCCGATTTTTCTGTCTGTAAGTCCGAAATCAAAAAAAATAGGCGCAAAATCAGCTGGTTCATCCAGTTTATATGTAAAAAGCTCTTTCCCTTTTTGATTAAACACACGCAGCACCCCTCCATCGAGAAATATAATATCGCGTTGTTTATCTCCTGAAATGTCCTCATAAAGAAAATGATGGCCAGCGCTGTATGTGCCGAATGATTTTTGTTCTATTGTACCATCAAAGTAAAAAAAGTACACGGTTCCGGAAGTATCGGTAATGGCCATACGGGCATTTCCATTTCGTTCATCATCAAGAAAAAATGTATTATTTTTCGAAAATGGTATTATCCTGTCAACCGGAACGCGTATTTCTCCCCGACGGTTCAAAATATACGCCCGGTATTTATCGGAGCATACAATATAATCCTTATCCCCTATTCTGAAATGTTGTAATGGCGAAGTAACGATATGCTCGGTTTTGTCAAAATCCCATCCCTCAATAAGGTTTCCTTCGAGGTTATAGAGATAAACGTTTCTGTCGACTGTGGGGATAAAAATCCGGTAATTTTTATCCTGCTCGTAATCGAACAGCGCCATGCCGGCCGATGCCTTTTCCCTTAGATTGATTGGATATCGTTCAACATAATTTCCGTTGCGATCAATCAGATGAATTTTTGAGGCGGTGCTGAACATGAGCTGCAATTTATTATTCTTGTAGTAATCTACCTGATAAACATCGCCCAGAATGGGTTCATCAAGAGTGATTTTCCAAAGTACCCGGCCAATTTTATTTATCAGATACACATTATATGCTTCGTCCTGAATAAAAATTTCGTTTTCGTTGGTATAATGATTTTTAACAAACGTAGGCTTAAACCACACTGTAGTATCCAACAATGTTTCCCATACGGTATGAGCACTTTCGGTAAACTTGTCAAGGTATTTTACATAAAATGTGTTAAACACATAATCACCGGAGTTATGATACTGAAGCCCCAGCCCACGTACTTTACTAAACACCTCATCCCTGGACCGGATGGTATGAACCAGTTCTGAAGATAAAAACCGTGAATAAATATCAATAGAGTTTGGAATATTGGAATAGAGCGTCAGGTTGGCCTGTGTACTAAAATACTGTGCCAGGTTCTGGTATTGTAAATCGCTTTCGAGAGTTTTGCCCAGAACATAAAAATGGATGTATTTATTCAATGCAGATCTACTATGCGCAAAAATCACAAAATCATCAATAAAAGTGATATAATCATTGTCTATATTTTGGAAAATGTTTCCAAAAACAGCATTTAGAAGATGGTTTTTTGGCAAATGGTAAATATCGTAACGGGCTGTCTGATCGATGGACAATTTGCTGGTGTATTGGGCTGCATTTTCACCCTTTGCTGATGCAACTTTCACAATGGCATCCCTTATTATTTCCTCAAAAGATACGATGGATTTTGATCGGATTACAGAAAATATGTTTTCTTCAAGGCTTTGTTGGGCAAAAGATGTATAAATCAAACCAATTTCCCTGTCAATAAGGGGAAGCACATCTTTTTGTATATTGATCCCCGTCCTTTCCTGAAAGGCTTGTTTTAACACCTCATGCGATGATACTTGTCCGTGAATGCTCAAATACTTTGTATATTTTTTCGAAAAAACATCAGCATCCTTAAAGCCAATAGACAGGTATGTACGGGTATTGGCAGGAGCTATGGCTGGAATATGAAGCTCTCCGGGGTTTTGATCAAAAAAAACAGACAGGTACTGTCCCAGTGTATCTTTCTGGTTAGTGAACCCGCTAAAAAGCAGTACGTCATCTTTAATTTTCAGATCGAGGACAGACCAATCAGAAAAATTTTTAAGAAATGATTTATTGGCCGAAGTAATATTCCTGGAATATAATGAAAAGAAATTTGGAAGTTCGCTGTGATTTACCAATAAATTGGCCGGAACGTTTTTCCCGGCAGTGGAAATCAAATCTTCGAAGGCAGGATCATCAGAGATGTCGGTTTCGAGTTTAAGCTGACGTATTGCATTTTCAAGCAAAATTGCTGATGAACTAAACAATAACATATTCTGATGTATCGTAAAAGACATGCCAACAGAGTTTTTCGCTTTGTCCGGATGTTTTAAATCGTACAGGGTATGTCCTTCATATTTTCGGGAGCTTTCTTCGGGAATGGTATCAAAAAACAACTGTTTCACATAATCATGTATCCGGTTATCAGGTATTTGGTTGGGAAAAAGCAAGGTATATAAAAATTCAGGCTTGTGTTTTCCAAGGGCATGCGCGGATATTTTCAGCTGGCATTCATCAATAAAATTTTCAAGCTGGTTGTTGCTGGTTGAAAGTGAATCAAGCTTACGAAGGTTGTTGTTCACTTCGTATAACCCGGGCAGGACACTGATGTCAATCCACACATGACTCTCAATCAGGTAATTAAACATTTTGCTCAGATCGTCGGATTGAATGATAAATGCAGCATTCACTGGAATAGCCTCAAAACCCGTAAGGTTTGAATTATTGGAACGGTTTATCCGGCTAAAAATCCAGATAATAGCGATAACCAGAAGAAGCGCTGTTGAAATTCCTGCAATGGTCTTAACATGTTTTGAAAGCTGCATAACACAATATATTGAAAAATAACCCGTAACTCACTGCAAATATAACGTAGCGCGTATTAAATAGCATGATAGAATAATTAACAGTTTGCAGTTTTTATAAACATATCTAAAACTCGCCCCAAAAAACGTTTATTAATGTATTAATGGAATGATTTTTGAAAGCTGATGGAAATTTTAGTAACAAAAAAAGTGATTGTGAAATTTCTTTACCTGACAATTCTGTTTATCACCGCATCAATGCCGGTTTTTTCTCAAACCATCAACGTTTTACATAATATTACGGGTGATCCTATTGAGAATGTTGCCATCTACAATCAAACCCGTGATGTCTCCACGTTAACTGATTCAAAAGGAATTGCTGATCTCTCCATTTTTGGAGCCGGGGACACCTTATCTTTTCAACATCCCGCATTTACCATAAAAACAAGGACAATGCCGGAGCTTGCCGGCAGAGAAAACATCTATCTGAGCAGGAAAGTAATCCTAATGGATGAATTTGTAATATCTGCTTCCAAAGCCCTGGAAAACAAAAAACAGGTGCCGTATAAAATTGATGTTATAGACGATGAAAAAATTCATGAAATCACTTCGCAAACTGCTGCTGAGATGCTCGAATCCACCGGAAATGTATTTCTGCAGAAAAGCCAGGGAGGTGGTGGAAGTCCAATTCTTAGAGGTTTTGAAGCCAATAAGGTTTTGCTGGTTATTGATGGAGTCCGCATGAACAATGCCATCTACCGTGGCGGACACCTTCAGAATGCCATTACCATCGATAACAATATTTTGCAGCGTGCTGAAATTGTATATGGCCCAAGTTCAGTAATCTACGGAAGCGATGCCCTGGGTGGAGTCATTCATTATTATACCAGAAATCCTAAGCTGAGCCTTGATGAAACACCTGATATCAGTGGAAATGTATATGGACAGTTTTCCACTGTGAATAATGGCAAAATAGGAAATGTGAACCTAAATGTGGGCCTTAAAAATTTTGCTTCCCTGACCAGTTTTACTTCCAGTGATTATGGTGATATAAAAATGGGAACCAATCGAAACCCCTTTCTTAATGATTTTGGTAAACTTAACCACCATGCTATCCGGCACAACGGCCAAGACAGCACGGTAAGAAATGAAGACCCAAACATTCAAAAAAATACCGGGTACACTCAATATGATTTTTTACAAAAGTTGCTTTATCGCGTAAATTCAAAGCTTGATCTTAACCTTAATATACAGTATTCTACTTCATCGAATGTTGACAGGTTTGATAAACTCAATGATTACCAGGATGAGCATACCATGAAATATGCAACATGGCACTACGGGCCCCAAAACAGGTTCATGGGAAGCCTGAGGGCACATTATAAAAAGAAAACCCCATTATTTACTTCATTTTCAACATTATTTGCCTATCAACAAATAGATGAAGACCGGATTAAACGGAGATTTGGCGTCAATGATAAGCTCTTCGAGAAAGAAGATGTAGAAATTTACAGCCTAAATATCGATTTTGTTAATTTTTCTGAGGTCACCCGCCGTTTTAATTACGGGCTGGAATTTATTTATAATAAGGTAGGATCACATGCCTACTATGAAAATATTGAAACCGGCGAACGAAGCATGGCTGATGCCACACGCTATCCGGATACAGGAAACCATACCTATTCGTTTTCAGGTTATGGTGTTTACCGCCTGCTTCTTGGTGAAAAATATGTGCTTACTTCAGGGATGCGTTATAACTATTCCAATTTATTCTCAAGGTTTTCAGGCGATTACCTTAGCTTACCTTTTGAAACAGTTTCCATCTCAAACGGAGCTCTTACGGGAAGTGTAAGCCTTGTTTACCGGCCTGAAGAATCCTGGCAGTTGAATTTTATCGGCTCTACCGGGTACCGAAACCCAAATATCGACGATTATGGCAAGGTGAGGGCAAAAGATGAGTTGATAACCCTGCCAAATGATAAATTAAAACCGGAATATACCTATAACTTTGAAGCAGGGATATCAAAAACATTTGACGGATACATCCGTTTTGATGGAAACGTGTATATGAGTTACCTTACAAATGCCATTGTGCGGACATTCTGGCAATACCAGGGACAGGACTCTCTTGAATTTGACAATGAAATGTACCGGGTAACAACCAATACCAATGCCGAGGAAGCACTTATCAGAGGAATGTCATTGAGCCTTGTCTCAGATTTAAACAGTGATGTGAGTTTTAAAAGTACCCTGAATTATACTCATGGAGTGAACCTTACAACAGATGAACCCCTTGGACATATTCCACCCTGGTTTGGCCGGACATCCTTTCGTTATAAAACATCCCGCATCGATAATGAGATTTTTATCATGTACAGTGGTTGGAAATATATCGAAGATTTTAGCCCCTATGGGGAGGATAATGCGGACGAAGCTACAGAACATGGATACCCTGGTTGGTATACGCTTAATCTTAGGGTATCGTATATGCTAACCGAAGTTTTGCGGTTACAGGTAGGTATTGAGAATATTTTCGATCAGTACTATAAACCTTTTGCTTCCGGCGTTAGTGGTCCGGGCAGAAATTTTATATTTTCGCTGCGCGCGTCAATATAGCATTATGAATCCGATTTTAAAACAAATTCATCCCTCATGGGAACCGCTTTTTAAGAAGGAAATACAGACTGAATATTTTAAAAAACTCCATAATTATCTTGATAGTGAAAAGAAAAATCATGCTGTTTTTCCCCCCGAAAATGAAATATTTCATGCCTTTGAAGTAGTCTCTTTACAGAAACTCAAGGTGGTTATTTTAGGTCAGGATCCATATCATGGTAAAGGAGAAGCTCACGGACTAAGTTTTTCGGTAAAACCCCATGTGAAAGTTCCCCCATCTCTGAAAAACATCTATAAAGAAATAAAGGATGATTTGGATATTGAACCTCCAAACCACGGTTACCTTGAATCCTGGGCCAGGCAGGGAGTAATGTTGCTGAATACCACCCTTACCGTGCGAAAGGATTCTCCGGGCTCACATCAAAAAAAGGGATGGGAAAATTTCACAGACAAAGCCATTGAGTTCATTTCTGCGCAGAAAAAGCATGTTGTGTTTTTCCTTTGGGGCAATCACGCCAAGCAAAAGGAACCGTTGATCAACAATAAACAACATTTGGTACTAAAGGCAGCTCACCCTTCGCCTTTTTCTGCCCGTTCGGGCTTTTTTGGGTGCAGGCATTTTTCAAAAGCCAATGAGTATCTTTCCTATCATAACCACATACCCATTGACTGGTCACTGCCGGAATTAAAGCAGGAACAGCAATAAATCAAAACGCCTTAAAACCAATAATGGCTCGCACATCCTTCAGGGTTTTCGAGGCACTTTCACGGGCCTTTTCAGTACCCATTTTTATCACCTTACCCAGGTAGGTTTCATCGTTATAAATTTCCTTAATCTTTTCACGGAGTGGAGTGGTGAAATTTACAATATCTTCAGCCAGTTGCTTTTTCATATCCCCATAACGAATTTCGCATGCCTGGTGTTTTTCCCAGAAATAATCCACAGTGTCGGGCGATGACACCAGCTTCATCAGGGTAAACAGGTTTTCAATAGGTTCGGTGGGTTTTTCATTTGGAGCTTGTGGTCCGGCATCAGTAACAGCCCGCATTACCTTCTTTTTTATGGCTGAAGGTTCATCAGACAGGTAAATACCATTGCCTTCTGATTTTCCCATCTTTCCTGAACCATCAAGACCCGGAACTTTCACCAGGGCCTCTCCGAAATTAAAAGCTGTTGGCAAGGGAAAATATTCTACATCGTACAGATTATTAAACCGTTTGGCCATTTTACGGGTCATCTCCACATGTTGTTCCTGATCCTTTCCAACAGGTACTTTATTGGCCTTGTGAACAATAATATCGGCTGCCTGCAACACAGGATACGTCAATAGTCCGGCATTCACATTCTCGGGTTGAGCGCGCACCTTATCCTTGAATGTTGTGGTGCGCTCCAGTTCACCCACATAGGCATACATGTTTAGTAACAAATACAATTCAGCGATCTCCGGTACTTCACTCTGCACATAAACGGTCGAAACTTCAGGATCAATGCCAGCAGCGAGATATTCGGTTATTACACTTTTTATGTTACCATGCAGATCCTCAGGTTTGGGATGTGTAGTTAATGAATGCCAGTCTGCAATGAAAAAATAACAATTATATTCATGTTGCATTTTCACAAAATTCCGGAGTGCACCGAAATAATTACCAAGATGAAGTTTCCCTGTAGGCCTGATGCCGCTTAATACCGTTTCCATTAATTCAATAAATTTTAAAGAGGGGACAAAGCTATAAAATGTTCTTCAAATATTGTACTTTTACGCCAAAAGGAACAAATTTATAAACAGGTGAACCTTTATGTATTCAACCAGACAAAATAAGGTAAGCAGATTAATCCAAAAAGAGATTGGTGATATTTTTCAGCGGGAGAGCAACACCTTTTTTCCGGGATATTTGGTAACTGTAACCGTTGTGCGCGTAACAGCTGATTTAGGGTTAGCGAAAATTTATCTGAGCATATTCCCATCAAAAAATGCTGGCAACGTATTAAAAAATATAAAAACTCATCAGGCCCACATTCGAAATGAACTGGGTAAACGAATACGGAATCAGCTTCGCATCGTACCTGAATTAAATTTCTACATTGATGATTCGCTGGATTACGTAGAAAAAATTGATAACCTGTTAAAAGAGTAATTTTGAACCTACCCCTTTTTGTTGCAAAAAGATATTTGTTTTCGAAAAAAAAGCGCAATGCCATAAATATAATTTCATTTATATCTGCGCTGGGGGTAACTGTGGGTACTGCTGCACTCGTTATAGTACTCTCGGTATTCAATGGATTTGAAGACCTGCTGCATTCCTTATACAATGCCTTTGACCCGGACATTAAAATAACACCTGCAACCGGTAAAACATTTATACCGTATCCTGACACCCTGGAAATGATTCAATCGATGGAAGGGGTGGTGCATTATGCAGAAGTACTTGAGGAAACCGCCTTATTAAAAAACGATGATCAGCAGCACATAGCCACTATAAAAGGTGTAAGTGCAGGTTATGCGGAAATAACCGGTATCGACAGCATGATCATCGAAGGCAGTTTTTTGCTGCAAACACCTCAAAAAAACTATGCTGTTATTGGACAGGGTGTAGCCTATTATTTGGGTACCGGAACCGAAGCAGTCAGGCCAATCTCCGTTTATGTTCCCAAACGTACAGGACGTCCATCCATGAATCCGGCACGGGCTTTTAACAGAAAGTTGGTTTTTGCTTCCGGCATCTTTGCCATTGAACAGGAATTTGATACAGAATATGTGCTGTTGCCTTTGGATTTTGTAAGGGATATTCTTGAATATAATGACCGAAGCGTAACTTCCCTCGAAGTAAAAACCACGGCTGAAGCTGACCCGTATGAAGTAAAGGAAACACTGCAGGAGTTACTTGGCGACCGCTACACTGTTAAAACCAGGTACGAACTTAATGAACTGTTCTACCGTGTCATGCAAAGTGAGAAATGGGCCATATTCATGATTTTAACTTTCATCCTAATCATTGCTTCATTCAACATTGTAGGTTCACTTACCATGCTTATCATCGAAAAAAAAGAAGATATCCTTACCCTGGCAAACCTGGGTGCAGATAAAAAACTGCTGTCCCGGATATTCATCAGTGAAGGTTGGTTGATAACCGTTATTGGAACTTTAATTGGAGGAACTATCGGAATAGCAATATGTTATTTACAGATAAACTTCGAGCTTGTAAAATTTGCAGCCTCAGGCTCCTTTATTATTGATGCTTACCCGGTTTCCATAAAATGGATGGATATACTGATTATTATCTTAACGGTGTGGGGCATTGGATTATTAGCCTCCTGGTTCCCGGTAAGAAAAATAAGGGCTATGGTTCCTTGAGCAAGAGATATTCTTGTAATCTTAACTGCAGAAAAACTTTAAGAATAGCATGTTTAATCACAACCCATAAAGTTATTAACAATAGAATTTCGAACATCCATCAAATTCATGGATTTTTGTAATACTTGTTATTATGTTGATAAACAGCGCTTTAATTGCGTTGTTAGATTTCACCTGATTGTAACCAATTTCTAAACCAGCCGTAAAAAGGACTGAGAACATAGGTTTTGTTAAAAACTTTAAAAAAAAGAAGCAATAATTTTTAAAATTTAGACAACTTATATTACTAACCCAAACGCCGGTATGAAAA
>CAZZBU010000070.1:0-19411 GCA_964652315.1 uncultured Bacteroidales bacterium | reverse complement strand
GCAAGCCTGAAAAAAACAGGGAATAAAGAACATACGACGCCTATTTATGCCACTTCGAGCTTTGTTTTTGATTCGGCTGAAGAAGCCGGGGCAGTGTTTGCTGACGAGCAGGAGGGATACATTTATTCGCGCCTGGGCAACCCCAACAATGATGAGCTTATTAATAAACTCTGCCTGCTCGAAGGCACGGAAGCCGGTGTGGCCACATCATCGGGTATGTCGGCGGTATTTGCCAGCATGGCTGCTTTCCTCAGGCCGGGCGATCATATTTTGTGCAACAGCAACCTGTTTGCCTCCACCCACCAGATTATTACCCAGGTGTTATCCCGCTGGGCCATCACCCATACCTTTGTTGATGCCGATGAGATTGATCACTGGGATGAATATATCCAGCCATCCACCCGGATGATGTACCTGGAAACCCCATCCAATCCGGCCATGGACATCATTGACCTTGAAAAAGCAGGCAGGCTGGCCAATGATAATGATATTCTGCTGGTGGTGGATAACTGCTTTGCCACGCCTTACATTCAAAATCCGGCAAAATGGGGCGCACACCTTGTCTGCCACTCCGCTACCAAATTTATCGATGGTCAGGGGCGCGTGCTAGGAGGTGCTGTGCTGGGCGAAAAACGTTTTATCGATGAAGTTACTGCCTTTGCACGGCAGACGGGCCCCACGCTTTCACCTTTTAACAGCTGGATCCTATCGAAAAGCCTTGAAACACTGGCCGTGCGCATGGAAAAACACAGTGAAAACGCCCTGAAACTGGCGCAATTTCTGCATGCCAACCAAAAAGTTGCTGAAGTAAAATACCCCTTTCTGGAAAGCTATGGTTATTATGAAATTGCCAAAAAACAAATGAGTGCCGGCGGCGGCATGCTGGTATTTGACCTTAAAGGTGGATTTAACAGCGGTAAAAAATTCATCAATGCCCTGGAGATGCTTTCTGTATCGGCTAACCTGGGCGATGCCAGAACTACTGTTACACATCCGGCATCCACCACGCATTCAAAGCTTTCCGAAGAAGAACGACAAGCCTCAGGCATCACCGATGGATTGATACGGGTTTCAGTGGGCCTGGAACATGTAAATGATATCATTGAAGATATATCACAAGCCTTAGGAAAAGCTTAATCCAAAAAATGCATCACAATAAATGAATAATTGCTGTGCAATTATTTATTTATCCGCTAATTGCACGAATTACGCGGATTTGAGTCCCAATCAAAGTGCGACTTTAACAGCTTCGCCGTTTTCAAAAAAGCTGGTGAGCTTAAGTTTCACGAGTATTTAGGTAACAGTTGGGGTATTTTGTTCTCGCACCCTGCAGATTACACCCCGGTATGTACCACAGAGCTTGGGCAGATAGCCAGGCTGAATGCGCAATTTGCAAACGTAACGTAAAGGTAGTTGCCCTGAGTGTGGATGATGTGGAATCCCATAAAGGATGGATCAACGACATCAACGAAACACAAGACACAAAAGTAAACTTTTCCATCATTGCTGATGAAGACAGGAAAGTGGCTGAGTTGTATGATCCTAAATCATTGGAAAAGGCTACGGTACGCTCGGTTTTTGTGATTGGCCCGGACAAAAAAATCAAGCTGACCATCACGTATCCCGCTTCCACGGGCCGTAATTTCGAGGAAATCCTGCGGGTAATTGACAGCCTGCAGCTTACATCGGATTACCAGGTGGCCACGCCGGTTAACTGGCGGATTGGTGAAGAAACCGTGATTCTTCCATCCATTCCGGATGATGAAGCTTATCAGAAATTTCCAAAAGGATTCAGGACGGTGAAGCCGTATCTGCGCCTGACACCGCAGCCAAATATCTAGGTTGACATCTCTTGTTTATGTGTTAAAACCAGGGCAAACTGCTTCCGGTTTTTTTAAACCTTAGTATCCACCTGATTAAAAGATAAACTACTAATTTCAGTTTGCTGTTTTGCATGTTCTATAGTCATACTTACGATATTCCCAAGTCGATCTAAATCCAAAAGTATATTTTCGTTTAAATCTTTGGTTTCGGTCACTTCATTCTCATTAAAGTTGACCAATAACGTATCTGTATCTTTAAAATATGTGATCTTCATGATGCTGTAGTTATTAATTGAAATCAGATATCTCTGATGAGTCAATTGTACTATGACTTATTTGCTTTATTTATCTTGAAATTCCGATCAAAAAAGGCATTATGGATGGTTTCTCTATCACTAAGGGTAATAATGCGTAAATATTTATTTACTTCTTTAATGTAACCCCATTTTCTAATGCGTCCATCTCTCTGTATTTGTTCAAATTCCGGGTTCTTTAACACCTCTTTGATCCATTCTAATTTAATCTCTTTCCTATCACTCCTTTCGCGTGTAAACTTAAAATATTCTGTAAATTTCATTATTTTGTATTCTTCTTTAAAAATACACAATTATCTAAACAAAATGAAAAAGATTTACAGCATTATCCTCATTCTATTTACTTACTTAATAATTCTGCCGGCACAAGAAACCCCACAATGGACCCTGGCCATCCATGGCGGAGCCGGTGACTTCACTGAAGAAGACATCCCTAAAGATATGCAGGCAGCTTACAAACTGGTTATGGATCAGGCCCTGCGTGAGGGTGCCCGCATTTTGGATGCCGGTGGTATGAGCCTGGATGCTGTGGAAGCAGTCATCCGCATACTTGAAGACTCTCCCCTCTTTAATGCTGGTAAAGGAGCCGTCTTTACTGCTGAGGGCAAGAATGAACTGGATGCTTCCATCATGGATGGGCGGGATCATAATGCCGGGGCAGTTACAGGTGTCACCAATATAAAAAACCCTATTTCTGCGGCTCGGAGCGTGATGCAGGACTCGAAGCATGTTTTTCTGGCAAGGGAAGGCGCCGAAGCATTTGCTGAAAAAATGGGCCTGGAAATAGTTGATTCATCTTATTTCTATACCGAGCATCGCTGGAAAGCCCTTCAGAAAGCAAAAAATAAAAAAATGGGCACCGTAGGCTGTGTGGCCCTTGATATGTATGGAAACCTGGCTGCTGGCACTTCCACCGGAGGCATGACAAACAAAGCCTATGGAAGGATAGGCGATTCACCGGTCATTGGAGCCGGAACCTACGCCGACAATCAAACCTGTGCTGTGTCTGCCACCGGACATGGGGAGTATTTTATCCGCTATGTGGCAGCCTATGATATTGCAGCCCGTATGAAATACCAAAATAAAAGCCTGCAACAGGCTGCCTCAGAGGTAATCCATGACGTACTGGCCCCCATTGATGCCAGTGGTGGTGTAATCGCTTTGGACAACAAAGGAAACGTAGTGGCTGAGTTCAATTCAACCGGCATGTTCAGGGGTTGGATTAATTCGACAGGGCACTTAAAGGTGGAGATATTTGAATAGAGTCCTTGTGTTCACACGTCTGGAGACGTACGCCATCAAAGGTCACCAACTATAGCTAATATTCTATCAATAGTTTCAAAATTTATCCTCCTTCCAATTTTTGGGGTTGTTAATGATATAATTTTTTATGCGTTGGTATGATTCATCATCACGGATGATATGATCATATTTATAATTGCATGAACATGATTGGGCATTACAATAAATGTATCCAGAATGGCATATTCATATCATTCTGGTATTTCCAATAAAAATTTTTCTGCCAATGGGCCAATTTCTGACAATTCTATATCAACATCTTCTATTTTACCAAAAAAACATTCCCTGTTTGCCGTACATATAGTTATAAAATATGGTGCATTCCATCCATAATCCCAATTTGGCAATCTGGCAGATGAAATGCGATATTTATTTCGAAATAAATCCAATTGTTATTGATTACCGTTTTTTATCATCAGCAATTTCCTCTAAAAACATTTATTACCAATGGTCAATAGGTTATCTTTTATCATTGCTTATAAATTTATGAAAAAGAAAAATTTTACACGAAAAAAAACCGGTTTCGAATGGAGATCAATCAATCCATCAAGCCATCCAAAACACCAACATATTATCCCCCGAACCCAGCGGATGATGGTGCCATCTGCATCGCACCATCATCCGTAGTATATTTCTCTTAAGCCTTGTTTTCATTATCCGTCCCGTTTTTCTGGGCAATATAATTTTCAAATGCATCTTTTCCTTCATTCTGCCAGAACTCATCATAGTATTCCCACTTGTTGTGTGTGGGCCCACATGGGCTGGGCTTGGCGGGCCTCCAATGATGTTCCTTTTTTGATGAGGATGAATGATACCCACCATGCTTGAATCCTCCAAATACCAGCCTGGCCAGAATAGTTATTCCTGCTGCCTGCCAAAAAGTAATGGTTCCCAGCTCAAATATTTCAGGCATAAGCCAGTTCCATAACAACATCACCAGGTAGCCAAAAATCAGCGCGAAAGCTGCAGCACCGGCCGCACCCAGTATGACGAACCCTAAAATTATCAGGCCTTTAAGCCACCAGGGTTTATTGTACAACAATTCTTGTGGATTTCTCATAATTTCATGTATTAAATAAGTTAAACATCTTGTGTAATCATTTTTCTCAAGCGGGCCATGGCCCTGTGCTTACGCGATAGCAACGTTCCTATCGGGATATCCCATTCAGCTGAAAGTTGTTCAAACGTCTTTGCGTTATATTCTGTTTCCATAATTATGGCTTGCTGATCAGGATGCAGTTGTTCTATGGCACGCGCAATCAATTCATACTTTTTTTCCCGTTGATACACATCATTCAGGGCTTCATCCGATTCATCAGGCAACTTATAGTAAATGGCGTTACCTTCATCGTCGTAATTATAATCCTCAATCGACCGGTTATTCCTGGGCTTCCTTGAAACATCAATTACCTTATTGCGTAATGCCCTGTAAAAATATGCTGCCAGGTTTTCTATGGGTGCATTCGGGTCAAACTTGTTGTAAATATTCAAAGCAACATCCTGCACAATATCCTCAGCATCTGCCATAAAAAACCGCTGATTGAATGAGCGGGTGACGTAGGCCACAAGCTTCTGATATTCGCTTTCAACAAATACCTTCAACCGGTTCCGGATATCGTTTTTATTGTCCATATTTCAAATGACGGGAAAAGATTTATTTATTGCATTATCTTTATTAAAAAATTTTATTTCGCTTTAATATCAGGGAATCTTCATTTTTGGCTACTCAGGAACTCCATATCATTCATGCAAAAAAGACCTTCGAAAAGGTTTTCAGGGAATACTTTCCCGGTCTTGTTTTATTTGCCTTGAAATATGTGCCTGACGAAGATACAGCCCGCGATATCTGTCATACGGTTTTCATCAATCTTTGGGATAAACGGGATGAAGTCAACTTTGAAAAGCCAATGAAGTCCTACCTGTTCACAGCGGTGTACAATCGTTGTTTAAATCATCTGCGTGACAATAAAAAATTTGACCGTGATGAACTGACAACAGAAAAACTCGAAACAAACCAGGATGCTGATTACCGTGATGCACTGGAGGAGAATGAAAATGAACAGGAGATTTATGCAGCTATCCAGGCGTTGCCTGAAAAATGCCGGGAAATATTTCTGCTGAGCCGGTTTGAAGAATTGAAATATGCACAAATCGCTGAAAAACTGGACATCTCTGTAAAAACAGTGGAAGCACAAATGTCCAAAGCATTAAAAATTTTAAGGGAGAAACTGATTAAATATCTTCATTTAATAATATGGGTCATTTTACATCTGATTTATAAATAAAAAAGAAAAATACATAGGGTAAACGCACATTTATGTGTGTGACAAATAGCATGATGAATACCGATGAAAAACATAACATCCCCGTTGAGCTGATAATCCGGACATTATCAGATGAAGCTTCATTGAAAGAGCAGGAGCAACTCAAAGCCTGGCGTACAGAAAATGAAGCGAATGAAAAGGCTTATCAGGAGTTTATTGGCGTATGGCAGGCAACCGGTAAGGTAAAACCTGCTGTAAATCTGAATATGGATGCAGAATGGAACCGGATGGAGCAAGCTATTGATCAGCGATCAGGGTTAACATCCGGGCCGGCAACAAAACCATCTCCGGGATGGATACAGATCATACGGCTCGCTGCCGGACTGGCCTTGATACTGGGATTGTCCGTTGCCGGTTATTATATCTTCCGGGGCTTGGATGGTGAACGCCTCATAACTGATGACAGCATTGCCAGCATTGAGTTGCCAGATGGCAGCACGGTAACGTTGAACCGTGAATCAAAGCTTAGGTATCCGGCCGAATTTGAGATTGACCGGCGTAAAATAATCCTTGAGGGCGAAGCTTATTTTGAAGTGTCAGCCGACCCGGAACGGCCGTTTATCATAGAAACCAAACAATCCAGGGTGGAAGTGCTGGGTACTTCTTTTACTGTTAAGGCCTACGAAGAAACCGAAGATGTGGAGGTCGTTGTCGCAAGTGGTATGGTATCCCTGAGTCCGAAAAAGATGCCAGAGAAACGCGTGGTTCTGAAACCAGGAGAACTCGGTACGCTCAACCCAAAAAACGAAGATCTTGAAATAGTAAAAAACACAGATGAAAACTTTCTTTCCTGGAAAACCCGTCACCTTGAATTTGATAATGCCCCGTTAGGAGTCATCACCCAGAAGCTTGAAGAAGTATATGGCAAGGATATCATTATTGAAAATGAAGCACTTCGAGCATGTCCGGTAACAGTTACCTTCGATGATATGTCACTGGAGGCGGTATTAAACATCCTTCAAAGCACCCTTGATTTGCGGATTGAAACCTCGGGCAATACCGTTCGTATTTCAGGTGATGGCTGTTAAGATTACCAAACATATCCAACTATTGTTGAGGCTGTTCCTGATTGTGGTTCTCCTTCCGGGATGGCTATCCCGGCAGTTATATGCCCAAGAATCGCCACTGGATAGAAAAATATCCATTTCAATTCAGAATAAACCCCTTGAGGAAGCCTTAAATGAGATTTCAGCCGTTGCAGGCATTCATTTTTCTTACAGTCCAAAACATATCCCTGTTGAGCATTCTGTAAATCTGCAAATAAATGATGCGCCGCTTTCCAAAGCGCTTGACAGCTTATTCACTAATTTACCTGTTGATTATAAGCTGGTTGAAGGGCAGATAATTCTCAGAAAAAGTACGAAAAGGACTGAGAAAATCCCCGAGAAAAAACCTGAAAATCATACTGTAAGCGGTTACGTAAGAGAAAAAGGCTCAGGTGAGGCATTAATTGGGGCTACGATATATATTCCGGACATTGAAAAAGGGACCGTCAGCAACCAGTATGGATTTTACTCTCTGACCCTGCCACCAGGAAAATATACGCTGCATACCGGTTTTATAGGTTATACACAGGAAAGCAAGTCCTTCGAACTGGATAATAATTACCAATTTAACTTTGTATTGGAAGAAAACATCGAAACCCTGGAAGAGATTATCATTACCACCTCTGAAGCAGAGCGGATATATCAGTCGACGCAAATGGGGGCTGCCAGCCTCACACCAAAAAATGTACAACATATACCAACTCAGGCCGGACAACCGGATTTGATTAAATCTCTGGGCAACATCCCGGGCATAAAACTCTTTGGAGATGGCTCAACGTATTTTCATGTGCGGGGTGGCAACAAAGATCAGAACCTGATTTTGCTGGACGAAGCTCCCATTTTCAATCCGGCACATTTTCTGGGATTATTTTCAACCTTCATCCCTGAAACGGTAAATGATATAACCATTTATAAGGGTGATATTCCTGCTAATTACGGAGGACGGCTCTCATCACTGGTTGATGTGCATACCCTGGAGGGTAACATGCAACAATGGAAATTTGACGGCGCACTTGGGTTAATCTCAGCAAGAGCATCATTACAGGGACCGGTAATCAGGGATAAAAGCTCTGTGTTCCTTAACCTTCGAAAGTCACATGTGGCCTGGATTTTACAACGAAACGATCCGGAATCGGATTTATATTTTGCTGATTTCAGTGGGAAATTCAATTACCGGTTTGATGATCGCAACCGGTTTTACCTGTCGTTTTATGCCGGCGAAGACTTCTTTTTAAGCGATAACTCAGGGATCACCTGGGGTAACACAGCAGGAACACTGCGTTGGAATTTTGTACTAAGCGAACGGATGTTTACCAATACCACATTCAGCGTCAGTGGGTACAATTACCAGTTCTACACCAATTATGAAGAGGATAATTACTGGAATTCAACCATCAACACAGCAAACTATAAATCTGATTTCACCTTTTACCCTGTGCCTGATTATACCCTGAAATTCGGGCTGCAACAAACCTGGTATGGATTTAATCCCGGAAATTTTAATGCTGGCATTACCGAACAGCAGGAGTATTACCCATATGTACCTTCCAGCAGGGGCAGTAAATTTTCACTGTATGTTTCAGCAGAACAAAAGCCCGGCTCCAGGCTAAAAATACGGTATGGTGTAAGGATCCCCACCTGGCGTAACCTGGGTGAATCCTCTGTCTATTATTTTGATGAACAGCATCAACCTGTCAAAAAAACAGATTTTGCAGATGGAGAACGCTACAACCGCCATGCCTTCATTGAGCCAAGGCTGGGTATGTCTTACCAGATGAATAACAGGAATGCCTTAAAATTCTCCTATTCAAGAACATCACAGTTCATACAACTCATTACAAATTCCATCAGTCCGTTTACTACGCTTGATATCTGGCTGCCGTCAAGCCCCAATATCCGACCGCAGCAAGCCAATCAGGTTTCATTGGGCTATTACACTACCAATAAAAATCAGCACCACCGGTTTAGTACAGAAGGTTTTTTTAAGCGGATGTCCAATCAGATTGATTATAATTACCATGCTGAGATGTTGCTAAATCCGCTGGTTGAAGGTGAGCTTCGATTTGGTAAGGGAAGGTCTTACGGGGTTGAATTCATGTATACCTATACTTTTGAAAAACTATCAGGCTGGGCTGGTTACACCTGGAGCAGGGCTTTTCTGCACATCCCTGAAATAAACGGAGGGCGTGCATATCCTGCTTATTACGACAGGCCTCATCAATGGAATATTGTATTGAATTACCAGTGGAAACCACGACTGCTGCTTTCAGCAACCTGGAATTACAGCACCGGATCTGCGGTTACTGTGCCAACCGGGTTTTATTTTTATAATGGTTACCAGGTGCCTGTATACACAGCAAAAAATAACGAGCGGTTACCTGCCTACCACCGCCTTGATGCATCCCTGACCTGGCAATTAAACCGAAGAGAAAACCGGTTTAAGCATAACCTGCAGTTCTCCATCTTTAACCTGTATAACCGGAAAAATTACCTGTTTGTCAATTTTAATAAAGTAGAACAGGAAGACGGCAGCCTGGTCATTCCTACAAACAGGCTGCCCCGTAATGATTATACAGCATCCTATTTCTATCTGTATTCCATGGTTCCGTCCTTAACCTATAACTTTGCATTTTAATTATGAAAAGGTTTCTGGCACCCATATTGTTTTGTGCTGTTTTCTTATCCTGTGAGGAGGCCATAGAATGGCAATCATCCGAAGAGGGCAGGCTGCCCGGCCTGGTGGTTGATGGTGTTTTTACCAATGAGCGAAGCATTCAATCTGTAAGGTTGACGAAGCCGGTTGAGCAGATGAGTGAAACACCCGTAGCAGTGTCAGGGGCAAATGTTATCATCTCAGATGGTTCAAACCATGTACATTTAATTGAAAGCACTGCCGAACCTGGAAATTATGAAACAGAATCACCGGTGCGTGGCATCACGGGCAGGAACTACTATCTCCGCATTGATTGGGAAGAACATGTATACTGGGCTGTGGATTCCATGGTTCCCCTATCCACTGAAAAGGCTGTTTTTGTAGTACCAGATGATTCAGCAGGATGGTATAAGCTGGCCTTTCAGGAAAGAGGGAATCCGGCCATGATTGAAGTCCTTATGCAATGGGATCATTTGTCGGATACTTGTATGGAAAAGGAATTCCAGGCCAGGCAGGTATTTTATGTGTTGTACAACGTGGATGTGAATAAAGCCTTTAGCTGGAATAAGGAAAAAATCCGGTTTCCGGCAGGCACGAGGGTTATTCGAAAAAAATATTCCTTAAGCCCCCGCCACCAGGAGTTTGCACGGAGTTTGCTTATGGAAACCGACTGGCGTGGCGGCATTTTTGATGTGCTTCCGGGCAATGTGTTAACCAATGTGAGCAACAATGGCGCAGGTTTTTTTGGAGCCTGCACGGTACTGACGGATACCATCATTGCTGGGGATTGATTGCAGCTTTCTTAATACTTACAACATCCCTGTGTTCTCTGCGCAAAACCCTGTGTTCTCCATGGTTGATCATACCTTTAATTCTATCCCGGTATTTTTACCACAGAGGTTCACTGAGAATTTACACGGAGAACCAGAGAGTACATTTAAAATGTTTTAGATTACACCAATCCCTGCGCCAGCATGGCATCAGCTACTTTTACAAAACCTCCGATGTTGGCCCCGTCAACATAATCAATAAAACCCTGACTGTTTTCACCATAGGTCCTGCAGGTGGTATGTATGTTCTGCATAATGGTTTGTAGCCGATCATCCACTTCTTCGCGCGTCCATGGAAGGCGCATGCTGTTTTGTGTCATCTCTAAGCCTGATACGGCAACACCACCGGCATTGGCCGCTTTACCCGGGCCGAAAAGGATTTTTGCATTATGAAATACCTCTATAGCTTCCGGTGTAGAAGGCATATTCGCTCCCTCTGCCACACACATGCATCCGTTTTTTAGGAGCAATTTTGCTTCTTCACCTGATATTTCGTTCTGAGTGGCATTTGGCAAAGCTATGTCACATTTTACCTCCCAGGGACGTTTCCCATCGTGGTATTCACAACCAAATTTCTCAGCATATTCTTTTATTCTTCCTCTGTGGATATTTTTGAGCTCAAAAACAAACTTCAGTTTTTCTTCATCAATACCGTCAGGATCATAAAAATAGCCTGAAGAATCACTCATAGTAACAACTTTACCTCCCAGTTCAATTGCCTTTTGGGTAGCATATTGAGCCACATTACCTGAACCGGAAACCGCTATTGTTTTACCAGTCAGGCTCTCATTTTGTGCTGCGAGCATCTCACGGGTAAAATAAATCACACCATATCCGGTAGCTTCCGGGCGGATGAGGCTCCCACCGTATTCAAGCCCTTTACCGGTAAGGACACCGGTAAATTCGTTTCTAATTCGCTTATACTGTCCATAAAGATATCCTATTTCACGGCCTCCAACGCCAATATCACCAGCAGGGATATCGGTGTTCGGACCAATATGCCTGCAAAGTTCTGTCATAAAACTCTGGCAAAACTTCATGACCTCTTCGTCAGATTTTCCTTTGGGATCAAAATCAGAACCACCCTTACCCCCACCCATAGGAAGAGTTGTAAGGCTGTTTTTAAATACCTGTTCAAAAGCCAAAAACTTGAGGATACCAAGCGTTACAGTTGGATGAAAACGTAAACCGCCTTTGTAAGGCCCAATGGCACTGTTCATTTCAACACGATACCCGCGGTTAATTTCCACTTCGCCTTTATCATTCAGCCATGGTACCCTGAATACAACAATTCTTTCAGGTTCTGCCATGCGCTCCAGTATCTTAGCATGCCTGTATTTGGGATTTTCATTTATAAAAGGAATAATTGATTCGGCAACTTCGTGCACTGCCTGATGAAATTCAGGTTCTGAAGGATTTTTTGACTTTATTCTTTCGATGAAACTTTCGATTTCCATTTTCATAATGTGTAATGATTTAATTCCAGATATTTAATGTTATACAAATCTCGTGAAAGCTAAAAACTAAGCTACAAAAGTAGCCTCCCAAATTAAGGCATGCAATATAAGATATATTCATACGATTTCCAATAATTAATTATTTGAGTGTATATTTACTTTCACAAATAGAAAATTGACAAACCCAAATGATAAAAAAAATTTTAATTGCACCAACGTTTGTTGCACTGTCACTGCTGTGTATAATCATCTTTTATTTCTTTTTGCCAGCGTATAATTTCATTCCCTTCCCATTTAATTTATCCGGATTAATTATCGTATATCTTGGGTTTGTAGTTATGGGTAAATCGCGTGAGCTGTTTAAGAAAAATGCTGTTTCTCTGGACATTACCGAACCAGCCATATTAATAAGAGAAGGTGTTTTTTTAAAATCACGTAATCCGATGTATGCAGGCATGTTCCTGTTGCTATTGGGGACAGCCATCTGCTTCAGAAATATTTTTTCCATTCTATCTGCCTTTGCATTTGTAATCATGGTGCAAATATTTGTTATCCCCAGAGAGGAGAAGCTCATGCTGAAGGCATTTGGGGATGAGTATTTAGCGTATAAGAGAAAAATCAGACGATGGTTATGATTAACTTTTAGAGACAACGCATGTTTCTTAAGCATTTTTGAAACATCTCTATCCAATCCATTTGTACTGCTTTCCGGGAAGGCTTTTTACAAGTCCGTTAAACTCCATTGTCAGCAATTGTGCCGACACTTTGCTAACCGGCATTCCTGTTTTCATGGTGATAATATCCAATGGAACAGCAATTTGGCCCCTAAGTACACTGGCTATTTTCTCTTCGTCCTGAGTAAGATCAAAGGAAATGGTTTGTTGTTTTGGTTCGTCCTTATCGCTTAAATCCCATCCTGTAAGGTACTCCAGATCCTCTACCGATTCAAGCAAGGCTGCTTTGTTTTGTCGGATAAGTTTGTTGCAACCTGTTGAAAAAGCATCCGTGGTACGACCTGGTACGGCAAATACTTCCCGATTGTAAGAATTTGCGATGTCGGCTGTTATTAAGGCACCCCCTGTTCCAGCTGATTCTACCACAATGATTGCATCTGCCAGGCCGGCAATAATGCGGTTCCGGCGTACAAAATTGTTTCGGTCGGGCCCTGCATCACTGTTAAACTCCGTTATTAACGCTCCCTGATTAACAATTTCTTTCGCTGCCTTGGTATGCACAGCAGGGTACAGGGTATTGAAACCATGACCAAGCACCGCCAGGGTATTCAAATGGTGTTTTATAGCTGCCCGGTGCGATGCAATATCAATGCCATAGGCCAATCCGGATACTATAACGCTCTCAGGATGTCTTTCCTTAAGGCTTTCAATAAATTTTTCGCAAAAATTTTTCCCGTAATCTGTAGCGTTCCGTGTTCCTACCATGGCTATGACCTTCTCAGACTGCCAACAGGGTGTGCCCTTGTAATAGAACAAAACCGGGCCGTCTTCACACTGTTTCAGGCGTTTGGGGTAACCTGGATCCAGGTAATCACAAACATTAATATCATATTTTTTAATGAACCGGCATTCTTTTTCTGCCTTATCCATAATATTGGCTGTTTTCAGTTGTTTGAGCAAATGCTTGCCTATTCCGGGAATCTTTGCCAGGGCTGATTGAGATTCATGAAAAACGGCTTTGGCACTGCCTGTATAAGCAATCAATCGTTTGGCCAAAACCGGCCCGATATCAGGTAGTAGCGTTATTGCTATCTTAAAAATATCAGGAGGATTATCAGTGAAATGTGGTTTTTTTGTCATTGAAACAGCCGCAGTTTTAAAAAAATATTAATCAAAAATAAAATTTCTACTTAAATTAACATGATTTTGACAAAGAAATTGATAAATTCGTGACGTTTGTTGCGTTTTTAGTGCATGCAAGCTACGAAAGATGAATTTAACCTTTTAAATCATTAATTTATGAAAAAAATTTTTACTTTTTTAGTGCTAACTCTTTTCTCAGTATCCTTGTCTTTCGCTTCGTCTTACACGCTTGACAACAAGAAGGTAGACAATCTTTTTGACAGTGCTATTGAAATTTCACTTACTGATCTTGTAAGCGATGAAGCTAACCTGCCCTCGGATGTAAAGATGATAACTCAGGATGATTTAACATCCAAAGTACTCGTCGCATGGATAGTTGACTGGGTAGGCCTTGGATTTTTTGGAATTCACCGTTATGTACTTGGCACAAAGCCTAACATGTGGGCTCTCTATACTTTTACATGTGGCGGCATCTTTGGAATCGTCCCAATAGTTGACTGGTTTGTTCTGTTAATCGACGGATTAATAAACCAAAATGCTGAACAGTACATTGATAATGAAAATTTCTTTATGTGGGGTTAGTAACCACATGTACAGATAATACAAACCGGTACAGTATTCACTGTTACCGGTTTTTTTTATTCTCCGAGTTTTAAGAGAAACTCCTTTGCTTCTGAATTAAAAGCCCTAATGCGTTCATAATTGGTTTTTTCAACCAGAAAGCTGGTGCGTTTATGCCCTCCAAAATAGAACTTGTTAAGCGGAATTACAGCTGAGAAATACCCGGTAAGATAATAGCCCTCAAACACCTGATAAACACCAAACCCCAGGAAGGTAGCATTCAGCATAAAATTAAAAATACCTTCGCCCCAGGCACCTGCATATATCTGTCCAAGCCCGGGAACCATCTGAAGCACATTCGCTATTTTCTGCTTCTTCAACCTGGGCAGGTTTTCTTCACCGTATATGCTGTCCCATTTTCCCAAAGCTGTCTGCATTCCATTTTCTTCATGCAGTTCAATAAACCGTACACCACTTAAACGGGCTTTTTCATACTCATATAATTCATTATAGTTCAGGGTACGCACCAGCCATGTGTTTTCAAGCAGCGTAGTATCTTTGGTAAAGGCTTCAAGCTGTTGAAATATGGATTCGGCAGTGGAAAATTCACCACTCAGGTATGCGAGCAATGCAGACTGATAACGGTACTTAAAATGAATGCTATCGTGCAAACCGGCAAAGTTTATTCGCTGCAGCTCTTGATACGCCCGTGGGTATTCATGTAAATTTTTATAACACAATGCTTTGGCATACCGGGCCTGGTTTATCTTTTTATAATCCCGGGAATGGTAAATAGTCCGTTCATATTCAATGGCTGCTTCATAAAATTCGCCAGCCCTAAATAAGCTATCCGCCTTACCCTCAGCCCATACACTACTGGTTAAAGACAGTGCGCAATGGAATATGAAGATGAAATAAAACTCTTTTTTCAATGCTATCATAATATTCTTCACGATATACTTTCACACTCACCATGCTCCCATAAATGTTCCCTACATAAAATACAGTGAATAAACTGCCAAATATGATTGTTTTCGGGTTGGTTATTCCTCCTTTCAGGTAATTTTCCACTGTAATAGCCCCCAATATGGCATTGGTTAACAATGCACTAAGCCCTTCCCCGGCTTTTCCGGCATACATTTTTCCGGTACCCGGAACAATGGCCGACATAATGCCTGCCAGGGCCATGGATTTTCTATTGAACGAGGTCATTTCTCCATAAAAATCAACCAGCTTTTGTTGTTCATCTTCCAGTTGATAAAAATCGGATGTAAATTCACTGGCGTATTGGCTAAACAGCTTATAATCATGAATCAGTAAAGCTCCTCCAGCCATTTGGAAGGTTTTCAATTCATTGTATAATGGCCTATGAAATGAAGGCATAGAATTCAAAATGTCGAACCCCTCATCATATTTACTTAGAAATAAGCAATTATAGCTGCTGAAGAGCCGGGATTCGGCAAAAAAAGACGATTGCTCAGAAACCTTTAAAAAAGCGTTTGATGAATACTCCAGATTTTTTGTTTCGTAGGCAGCTCTTCCCAAAAAATAATTCAGTGAATCCGCTGTACCTTCTGAAAAGGTCGAGCTATTTGCCTGTTTTTCTTGCAGGAGATAAATGGCCTCATTGTGCATTTCCTGATTAATAAGGTGTTTTATAAACCCAAAATCAGGAGGAGAAGTTAAGGTTTGTGAGTAGACCTGAGGAGAATTAACACAAAAAACAAGGAATAAAAACCATCTAATGCGCATGTTCTTCCCCATGTTTAAGTTGATACATCACAGGTGTTTCATGGATCTTTCCGTCTGCTGGATTGATGCTGATGGGATGAACTGTGGTGGCTGAAATTCTGTCGCAGCGCATAAACCGGTCGGAAGAAAAGACCAATCCACGAAAAAAACCATAATCCTGAAATAGTTCCTGTGAATAGGATGAACAGGTAGGGTGAAACAAACAGTCGGCTGATATCTGGGATGAAATCCAACGTTGATAGGTAAACATCAGAGAAGAAAACATCAGGTTTACGGGATTATACTTTCTTAAAAATCCGTTTTTTTTCTGAATGCCAAATGTTACTTCACGCCCGTATGAAAAAACAGGCTCCTCAAAATTCACCGTTTTTAAATGGGTTATGTCACCGTTAACCTGTCCGGCTGCTTCATGTTTTGCGAACCAAAAAATAATCGCAAGAAAAATAACTGCATGCATAAAGGATGGCTTCATTTTAAATTCTCCTATTTACGCCGGTTTATCGAAATCCGTTCAGCATCTTCAGGCACGGTAAAATCAAAATACTGGCTGCGAGCCTCAAAACCAGTCTTTATATCTGAATACTGCTTTTTGCTAATAATAGAGTCGCCATTTGCCAGAAATTCAATTTCAGTTATCCTCCGGGGCACCATGGCTTCTGTCAACGTCAAATATTCATCGTAATATATTTTTTTGGCAATTTCTTCATCCCCGTTGTAATAACCTGTATAAATTGGCAGGTAGTTGATATGAACCATCTCTACCCTGGCAATTTTTTCCCTGTCAGATTCTTTTTCCGGTATCCATGTTGTAATCACCTGAGCATCCTCCACCCGGGTATCAGAAAGTTCAAACCCGCCTTCCTTAAGGCCCAGGCTTTCGGTTTGGTTTGACAGAAAAAAATAAAGCACATCATTTTCTGAGGACAACATATCGTTTTGTTCCAGCATCACCTGGTTTGATTCGGGATAATAAAAAATAACTTCACCCAATGGGTTGGTCACAAAAAAATATTCTGTAGGATAAACATAATGGACTACCATTCTGCCTTCATTATAATTATAATACACATCACCCTCAACCTTTATGACTTTCCCGTTGTGAAGTTTTTGAGAAGTCATGTGTGCGCTTAATCTGCGGCTATCTGAACTAAATGACATTAATAAAACCAAAAAGGACAAAAGTCCGGTATTTAAAAGAATTCGCATACCTTGTTATTTTATGAACCCCACAAAGATAAATGAACGTATTAAATCGTCATTAAAAAATCATTATTAATTCTCCTTTGCTTAGAATAACCAATAAAAAACATACACCCCCCCGAGGGTGTGGGTGGCCTTTATTCATGGGGAGTTTAACTATATCATTAATCCGGCAGGTAAGGAAATTGATGAATGTAGAATCATCAATATTACCCCTTTAAGTTTGATAGCCGGATAGTAAAACAGACCTTGTAGGTAAGTTTAATTCCTTTGCTGCAATAACAAAAAAACTTAAAATCACATAAATTGCCTTAGAAAAATATGGCGTTACGGATAATATATTATCTATTTCGACTCTTTATTACTCCTTGGTGAGTTGGCTATATCCGGCAAAAAGATTTATTTCAGATATTATCCGGAATTTCTGGAAACCGGATTACATATTTCACCAATAAAATTAGCTTTTTCAGAGGACATTCAATCAGCAAACCACGAACCTTTTGATGGATGAAAACGGAACCTGGAAATTTGCTCCAGTGTACGATCTTAACTTTTCCTATTCATCGCATGGGCATCATAGTACTATGGTGGCGGGAGAAAGCTTGAATCCTGGTCAAAAACATTTGCTTGAATTAGCTAAATATTTTGGTATTAAAAAACCACAAGAAATCATTCAACAAGTAAGAGATGTATTAACGCATTGGAAGCAATATGCCAATGAGGCAGGAGTAACCAAAAATTCAATTCAAAAAATTGGGAGCGCCTTGTCAAAAATTAGATGATTAAAATACATTTCATTTAGTGTTCCCAGTTTTTTTTAGACACTGGAATCATGCGTTCAACTAACGTTACAATATGTATTTTACTTGTCATCATTTTCGTCATTAAATCATCATACTTACCCAAAATACAATTGTCAAAGCATTACCTCCACCCGGTCATCGGTATACTTATCCCTTTAATGTTCCTGTAGAGCTCCAGAGCAAACACATCGGTCATGCCCGAAACAAAATCAAGCACGCTTCGGCAGGTAAGATACACATCCTCTCCCTGGTATTTAAATTGTTCGGGAATCATGGACAGGAGTTTTTTCGAATAGTGTTTTTCAGGCGAAAAACCGGATTCAATAAACTCACCCACCAGGGTTTCAAGGATGTTGTATCCGGTAATTTCAACTTCCACCACCGAACGATGATTGTAGATTTCTTTTACGGCATGTTTTTTACAGGTTTCCATGGCTTGAAGTGCCTCTCCGGAGAGCTTATCCACCAGGCTGCCCGTAAAAGAACCAGCCATAATGGATTTATAGTTATTCAAAAACACGTTGATGCAGTTTTTTACCAGTTCATTTATCACCCGCGCACGCAGATAGGCAATCCTTTCATTGGTATCAGTTACTTCTTCAAATACCTTGGATTTCTCTGATTGAAATGTTGGGTCACCCTTGAAAAAGCGCTCCAGCATCTCGTGGGTTTTTTCAGTGCTGACAATGCTGAGTTTATGCGCATCTTCAATATCCATTACCTGATAGGAAATATCATCAGCCGCTTCTACTAAATAAACCAGGGGATGGCGGGCATAGCTCAGCGGATTGTCAGCCGTTTTTTTAATGCCCAGTTTCTCTGCGACCTGCGTAAATACCTCACGTTCAGAATCAAAAAAACCATACTTGTTTTTGCGATGTTCGGTATCCGAACCAAACGGATATTTCACCAACGCTGCCAGGGTAGAGTATGTTAAGGCAAATCCGCCTTTTCGCCTGCCATTAAATTGATGGGTAAGCAGACGAAACGCATTGGCATTGCCCTCAAAATGCAATAAATCGTTCCATTGAGCCGGTGTTACCTTGTTTTTTATGTCTTTGCCAGCACCAGTACTAAAATAGGTAGAAATGGCATTTTCACCGGAATGACCAAAAGCCGGATTACCTAAATCATGGGCCAGACAGGCAGCAGAAACGATGGAGCCAATCTCATGAATGAAAGGATGATCGTCAGTCTTTTTCTGTTTGATTAGTTCAATAGCCAGCATATTACCCAACGACCGGCCAACAGAAGCAACCTCAAGGCTGTGGGTAAGCCTGTTATGCACAAAAACACTACCCGGAAGCGGAAATACCTGGGTTTTGTTTTGAAGCCGCCGGAAAGGGGAAGAAAAAATGATCCTGTCGTAATCGCGTTGAAACTGCGATCGTGCCTCTTCGGGAGAAACCTGCCTCTTGTCTTCTGATCCTAATCGAATGGTGGAAAGTAATTGTTGCCAGTCCATAATATATATTTGAGTTCAAAGGTAAAACATTAATTAAAAGGCTGAAACCATATTTTCGGTATTG
>CAZZBU010000069.1:0-19578 GCA_964652315.1 uncultured Bacteroidales bacterium | reverse complement strand
CTTTAGTGTACTTTAAATTTTCAGGAATATTCATAACCGGGAATTTTATATTTTTATTATAAATACAAATAATCCTCAAACCTACATAATTTTTTTATTTTAATAAAAGTAAGTTGGTGAAAATGCAATATGTTTAAGGAGAGGTCAAGAGGATATCAGCAGTGTGAAGAATTAAATGCGCATATTTAAGAAATAGTTTCCTATTGAATAAGTGTAAACCTCACACTAAAACCTATATTGGTATTAGCATAAGGAAAACTCCTGGAGGTGGCCGGGGTATTCATGACACGATCAAAGAAAAAGCTCACATTGAAACTGTCAGAAAGCTGATAATCCATGGTTGTTTTCATGGTGATGCGCTTTTCTCCGGCAGTAATTTCATTGGGCAGATCATCCTCGGGATCGAAAGAGAGGTTCCGAAGGATTGTTTTTGTATCACGGATGGATAAATCAGCGCGGATATTCAAGTCGCTACTGTATGCGCGTTGGCCACTTCCCGCGTCAATAACCAGTTCCACATCCCGAATGGTGTAACCTGCCCCAATAACCAACTCATCATTATTTACTTCTATCAATTGGTTATTGGCGAAGTTCAGGCCCAGTGAGCGGGTCTTTTTGATTTCTAACCTTGAATTGAAGCTGTTAAGCCATGTCATATCGAATCCGATAAGCGGAGCAAGTTGCTCTTCAATGCTCACAGAGTTCACATCCATGGGGGTAATTAAATTATTTTGTCCATTGAAATTATCTGTGATCCGATCTTCGTTAAACTCAAGGTTAGTGGAATATGATCCAATATTGTATCTTGAACGATAAGAGTGATTAACGTTTACCGAGCGCAAGAGTTTTTTAACAAACTCAATATTTGTAAGGCCGTCAAAAGTGAGCCTCCAGTTTGGCATGGGCACCTGCGGGAAATTATCAAGGGTAACCCGTTCAGGAGACTGACCGGTATACGCTGCCAGGAATGCCGGAACCAATACCTCCTTGGAAGTAGAGCCAAAGCCGGTGTTATATCCCGGTTCGTATCCAAATTCAGTATCTTTAGGGTTATATCCCGGGTGTGCCTCCTGGAATTTGGTTGCTATCCTGTCGGATATCACTCTGCGGTATGCTTTAAATTTCTCAAAAGCCGGGCTGTAGTAATCGTTATCCGACGACATTTCCTCAAAAGCAGTTTTCCAGGTAATCATTGACATGCTGAAACTTCCTGATTTCATAAATCCATAAACGCCATAGGTATTATCCTCACGGAGACCAAAACTCCGGCTTTCAATTTCGGTAAAATTGCGGTTGGCATTGAAGGTTATCCTAAATCCTTTAAAAGGCTCGTATGTTGAACGCAATTCAAGATTCCTTGAAAGATTATTGCTAATGGGGGCTAATTGAAACTCATTCTTTGAAAGCCATTCTTCTTGCATAGCATGTTCAATGAAATCCTTTTGCTGCCACCCCATAACAAACAATGGTCCGGGAGCTAGTTTTCCATTGGCCTGGGTATTACCAAGAATATCGGTTTTGTTCGAGTATCCGGGTACGATCATGCCTCTGCTTTCACGGTAAGTACCGGAAATATCTTTAAATCCAAGCAACAGACGAACACTTTGTTCAGCAATAAAAATCACCGGATTAGGCTTCTTCTCCACCTCTCCTTCAACTCTTACACGGACCCCTCGTTCATTCCGGGGAAGCGTCACCCTGATTTTATCTTCATCTACAATCTCGTAATCTGCATCGATTTCCTGGCCACCTTCATTGTAAACAAATACTCTGATATCCTCTGTTCCAAGCTTATGATTAACAGGCCGTGCCCTTCCTTCGATGAAACCCATATTATCGCGCTCATATATAATGGTTTTCATCTCTGTGGGTTGTTGCTGGCGCCCACGTGTACTGTATTTCTGTTCCAGATTTCTGAAATACCCAACTTTGTTATACAGCGCGGTCAACCGGTTAGAACTGTTTATGGAGAATGTTGATGAGTTTGAAATGGTGTTACCAAGAGGAAAATCTTCATCCACATCTTCGAGCTTTACCGGTCCTGCCTGCCAGTTATAGTTGGCATCATATTGCAAGGATAAGGAAGACCAGCTTAAAATCGGAATTTTGTTGATAGGCACCGTATAACTTGCGCGTATATTATGCCTGTAATCAAGTGTTCTGCCAAAATCATTTTGCCCGTATTCCGGATCCGGATCATATCGGAAACCCATCCCAAAATCATTCATCTGATCCATGGATTCGTCAAAACGGGCCATATTAGTAGCTGAAAAATCAAGCTTGAGTGTTTTGCTCAAGTCCCATTTTAAGTCGTAATATCTGTTCCAGGTATAATCCTTAAACACCATTACAGGCATCTTTAATTTTATATCGTCATCACTTCTGAGCGCTGCGAGGCTACGAAATTGTTTTTCGCGGTACTGCCGGTTTAGATCGGTTCTGAACGAAACGCGCGAAGGCAAATAATAAAAGTTAAAATCTTTGATCAACCGCAGGTATGGATTACTCAAGAACTTAAGGCCTGAAAGGGGAGTCACATTTTTTGGTCTGCTGCTATAGTTATAACTAAAAGCGGCACGGTAGTCCAATACTTTGGCGCTTTGGATATTTATGTTCCGGTGATTTTTTTCGCTATAGGAATAACTTACTGCAAAATTAGACGGATCATATAATTTTTTCTCTGCTGATGACTTGTTAATCCTGGCATTGGTTACGTTAAAGCTTTTGCGTATGGTCTTATCAACGGCAAAATCTTCTATCTGCTCCACCTCCGCATCGGAGGCTGCATTTTTAAGCGCATCCTGTAAAGGTACGTCAGGTTCCAGTGGATTATATTGCGGAGTAATATTTGTTTCTGAATATCCCAGGTAAACAGGGATGGTCACGCCTGTTTTTTCAGGGAAGAATTTACCCAGTTCAAGATTGGTTGCAATATCAAATTGCTCGGTTCTCTCTTTGTCGCGCTCGTTTACTTTTTGTTCAATGCTTCCAAAACCAGGAGTGGTAACAGCACCGGCAAAGGAGATAACCCCAAAATCAGCCAGGTTTGCCCTTACCCTGGTATTGGCAGCCCATCCGCCTTTGTCACGGAAATTGGTCAGCCGAAGCTCGTTCACCCATATCTCACCAGACTTGGGATACCCATCATTTTCCTCCTTAAGATCGTTTGGACGTTTGGGATTGCGCACCCCAATCATAATTGTTCGGATGTTGCTTAAATTGGGATTACCCCTGACTAAAACACGGTTCCCTTTCTGATCCCATGTCTCATATATTGTTGTAAGGTTTATGTTTGAATTAGCCATACGGGCAGCATCGTCCCTTTCAATCTTGGCATCCACAAGCATTTCAAGGTCAATGTCCATGCTGTTTTCCTCGGGCCACACCATTTCACGGTCAGCAGCATTGTTGTTGCTGTAGTTACCAGGAGGAGTTACCTTAAGCGGTACTTCGTATTCGTAAAAGTTATTAACATAATCCGAACCTATCCTTATGAATGCTGTTAAATCCCCATCTTCAAGCGTACCATTATCAACCAGCTCTTCGGCATGGATTTCCATTTTCAGTTTTTTATACTGACGCAAATCAAGTTCTACATTCTTATATCCTGCCCTGGCATCGCCATCGGCCAGGTCAGTAATATTCAGTACCATGGCCTGTTCATTGAGCTGCCGTACCTGTGGATTTGAAGGGTCTATCTCACGGTCGAATCCCGGAGGTAACACATAATTTACAGGTTCTTTATTGGCATTTTCTTCAATGTTCACCGCTGATATATCCAGGTTACCGGACTGACTCTGATCTTCAACATATTCAATGGACTCGTAGAGTGGCCGCTTATACTTACGCCATTCACTACGCACCAGGTCAAGGGTTGCAAACCTAAGAATAACTTCACGTTCAATACCATGCATATAGAGCCGCATAAAGCGGATGGATTTAAAATCATCAATTGTGCCCACTTTCCGCTCGAAATCTTCAATGGGTATTTTAAATTGAATCCAACGAACAGTTGATCGTTCTCCGTTTTTAAATTTTGCATTATGTTCTATGACATCAGTGATGTAGTTCTGCCCAACTCCAAGCAATTGATCTGGCCTTAAACTAACCTTATACTGATAATAATTTTCAGCTTCACTCAGTGTGTTATCGCGGTTAATATCCTCAATATCGGGTGAGTTTTTACCGGTTGTAGAGTACTCCTCATCAGATTGCTCTGCTGTACGTGAGTTTTCTTCAAGTCCATTATAATCCTTATAACGCTCAAGGATTCCGAGTTGTTGCTGATCATAATCGCTGCCACGGAAATAGTGAAAATCATCGTTGGAGGGATCCTGTAAGGCTTGTTGGTATGCTCCGGAATTTATTCCATACATGCTGTCGAGCTTAGCCAGGTACTGATCCTGGAAGAAAACCAATTCCTCCTCGGTGTTAAGCCCGTCAAGACCAATATCCTGATACTGTCGGGATTCAATATCAGTATCAAAAGCAGTAGTATAATCCTGCACCCTGGATACATAACCCCAGGCCGTAGTATCGAGCAATCTTCCGTTTTCTTCGGCAGTGGGCAATCCATTTTCAAATGCTTTGCGCGAGTCTTTTAAAATATCCTCTGACACATTACCAAGGTTAAAATAAATGGCCGGGTCACTACCCAAATAACCTGGATTGTCATAAGCTGTGGTGTCTTCAGCATAAGGATCCATCATCCAGAATTCGATATACTCAATGTTGGCTGTTTCAAAATCACTGGTAATGACTTCACGCATAATACCGCCCCAACGGGTTTGAGGTTCATTCAGTCTACCTTCGGCGTTCATCCCTGCGGAATATACATTGCCAAACCGGTCGCGTCCATCTGTGTCAAAATTATAAATCCCTCTTTCAGTAGGATAATAGGCCATATTCAGAACCGCAATTCTATTGGGGATGTTATGCTCACTCTCTCTGTTGGGGAAAATTTCCTGCTCAAGTATAGTACGCACAAAATGGCTGGACTGCAAATCCGGATTCGACTTAATGTGGCTGGGGGTAAGACTGGTGTTCTCCTGGAAAAGATCGTCAATTACATACCAGGCAAACTTTGCCCGGTTGAAGTTGTACGCCAGGTTGTTGTTCAACCCTGCTTCAGGAAACTTATCCATTTGCCCCTGTGGGGTGCTTGCATGTACCCAGGCCGGAAAGGATTTCATGTCAATGGATGTTTCACTTCCCTCAAAATCATCGATGTATGCAATACCTGTTTTCCCGATGGTGCGGGACGATCCGGGAATCAGATGCGCAAATTCACCATCTACGGTAATGGTGGATTTTTCTTTGGTATTGATCAATGGAATTTTATCAACCAGCGCCGTTAAAACCGGAGCTTCTGTACGATATGAACCATTTAAACCCCAAATGGTATTGGAAATGGGTTCGTCACCAAAACTAACTTTTTTCGTTAGCGGGCGCTCGGTGAGATTAAGGATGGTCCCTCCCAGATAAAAGTCATCATTAAACCGATAATTCAAATGGGTTCCTACCAGGGTTTTTGTCTGTAAGTTGAACATGGTATTGCTTTCCATAGAAATGCGAATTGGTGTTCCAGACTCAAGAATACCCTGATTGATGATTTTTACCCTACCCAATGTGTAATCAACCGTATAATCCACATTTTCAGTTAGCTGGATTCCCCCTGCCGTAACTTTTACAGATCCTCTGGGAACATTCAAAGCATTCAATTGAATTTCGGACCCTGACGATGATTTGTATTCACCGGCCAGAAAAAATTTATTTTTTTCTGCAACCTGCAGGGCAGATGTTTTTGTAGATGTATAAAGCGAATCATAGGTGTATTTTGCAGCCTCCTCAGCAGACAATCCAGCCTCCAAAAGATATTCCTCCAAATGATTACCAAAAGGTTCAACCATGGGAAATATAATCCGTCCGTTATTCTGAATGATGGTTAGCCCCGGTAAAAAGTCGAACATGCCATCGCCTTCCGGCGCCGGATCATTTTGGTTGTTCAGTCTGTCGAGCTGGAATACATTGAGCAAAATATCGTCTCCGGTTCTTTCCTCAGGGATGTAATTTACCAATTGTCCGTTTTTATCATCCTGATAGAGAATATTCAACATAAAATCCTGTTTGTTTACCTGGTACGCATTGATGGCATAGATATTTTTCATCATCAAATCCCAGGTTTTATATTGAGGAGACAGGTTTGTTCCTTTCAACAGCTTAACATATATTGTCTGTGGAGCACTAGGCGCGTTATTGGTAAGTTCACCCACTGTTTGATACTCATTAACACCAACTACTTTATAGCGGTAAGCCACTGCCAGTACTTCATCTGCGTTGAGCGCCGAGTTCAAAGAAATATATCCCAGCGTTTTATTTAAAGTATATTCCCGTGGATCGAGCTTACGGGCATTTTCAATTTTTTCATAATCACGGCCAATGGAGAAACCGTTCCACCCTTCAAGTACAGAGGTTACCTGACCAATATCGCGCAGGTCCGTCTGGCCTTGCACATACTCGTATAACTCGTTTGTTCCGTTATGCGGATAATTATTTGCTGCATCTTCAATCGGGATATTCGGATTTGTAAGATTATTTCCCTTTTCACCCAAATCAGCAAAAGCCACAATGTTTCTGGAACCTTCAGTCATTTGAGTTTTATTGGTAATCCACACTTCAATCTCTTCAATTTGTATTCTGGATTGAATCACCGGAAGTCCACTCATGGCCTGATCATATTGTTCCCTGAAATAATGCGATAAAAAGAAGTGCCTGTTGGCATCGTAATCACCGGCAGAGATTTCAAATTCGTTTACCTGTGAACCTCCTTCAACTTCAATTACGGAGCTTTCACCCTTTTGATGTGAGAAGACCGAAGACATGGTGAGTTTACCAAATTGCAGCTCGGTCTTTAACCCGAAAAGACTCTGGCTACCGGTAATTAATGAGCCCGAGAGTGGCAGGGTAACATTACCTGCTTCAATTTTTTTTATGATATCATCTTCTTCACCTACCCATTCCAGCTTGGTTTTATTTTCAAAATCAAAAGTAGCTTCGGTGTTATAATTGATGCCCAACTCCATTTTGTCGCCAATGCTACCTGCCACATTCATTTGTATTTTTTCCTTAAACGTAAAGGATGGGGTACGACGCAGGCGTTCGGAAAGCTGGGGATTATCAAGGCGGTTCATGGTAAACCCAAAAATCACCTCAGCAGAACCCTGAGGTGTAACATTGATGGTATTGCTGCCAAAAACTTTATCAAAGGCTTCGCTGTTAATCTGAAAACTCGGGACAAATGACCGCGACTCATTAAACTCACTGCTGCGGGCTTTTTCGCGCCAGTAATCCTGTTTCATTTCATTAAGCTGAAATTCGCTGTATTCTTCGCGCGACATAGTTACCGGGGGGCGATAATCAAATCCACCAATGCGGTTTTGGAAGACGTATTCACCGGTTTCAGTATCATATTCAACCTGTGTTTGCACGTTTTCAGGATCATCAAGATATAAAGGTGAGCCACTTTGCGTATCACGGTTAGGATCGCCGCTTTTATCTTCAAAGGGAAATGGAAGTTCAACTGCTGTATCTATGGTATCGGGTTGCTGAGCTTCAAAATAATCCATGGCAGGCAAATCAAACAGTTTTTTGCCGTCGGCACTTGACTGCCAGTAGATGGCCAGGCTGCTTAGAAAAATAATACTAGCTGAGAAATATTTGATTTTCTTAATCAACCGGTTAATACTAAATTAGGTTTTACAAATTTTTAAGTGCAACTTTTATGACTTCTTCCACCGATGCATTTTTATGCTCGGCAAGAACTTTCCTAAGCACCTTTTCAACTGAATTTTTGGCAAATCCCAATGCCACTAAAGCAGATAACGCTTCATTTTGTATTGTATTGTTCTGGGTCTGGAAAAAATCTTCCGCCAGTTCGCCCTTGCCAAGTTTATCCTTAAGTTCCACAATGATGCGTTGCGCCGATTTCGCACCAATGCCTTTTACATTTTTTAATGCTGCCACATCTCCTGTAAGAATGGCCTGTTCAATATCTTTTGGTGCCATGGATGAAAGCATCATCCGCGCAGTATTTGCTCCAACCCCGGAGACTGAGATTAGCGCTCTGAAAACATCTCTTTCCTTCCGGCTGGCAAAACCAAACAGCAAATGAGCATCTTCGCGGATAATTTCATGTACAAGTAAACGAAACGGTTTATCTTTTTGAAGGGCCGGATATGTTGATAATGAAATGTTAATGAAGTACCCCAATCCACCGACTCCAACTACAACATGGTCCGGGGCTAATTCTTCAACAGTTCCTTCAATATAGGTTAACATAAGGTGATGCTGCTGATTATCATTTTAAATGTTAGAAATATCGTACTGTTTCATGGGATTGCTGGTAAGTTCATCCATTTCATTTCTGCGCCTGAAAATATCAATGGCTGTATACATAGCCAGACGGAATGAATCGGGTGATGCCTGGTTTTGACCGGCAATTTCATAAGCCGTACCATGGGCCGGAGAAGTACGAACAACAGGGAGACCGGCAGTATAATTAACACCACCTTCCCTTGCCAGGGCTTTGAAAGGGATTAGCCCCTGATCGTGATACATGGCCAGCACCCCGTCAAATTTTACAAACCCCGGTGATCCAAAAAAGCCATCCGAAGCAAAAGGCCCTATAGCCATGATCCCTTCTTCCCTGGCTTGTTCAATGGCAGGGGTAATTTGTTCCTTTTCTTCATTGCCGAGAAAACCGTTTTCACCGGCGTGTGGATTCAGTCCAAGAACAGCAATACGTGGTTTACGAATGCCAAAATCAGTAATTAGGGATTGATTAAAAACTCTGAGCTTACTCATCACTTTTTCAACGGTAATGGCCTCTGAAACATTGTGTAAAGGCATGTGTCCGGTGACTACACCAACACGCATAAATTCATTCACCATGGTCATCAGCACATCAGAAACCTCAAAAACCGATTGTAAATATTCGGTATGTCCGGGGAAACTGAACTCAGCAGACTGAATGTTATATTTATTAAACGGACCGGTAACCAGAACATCTATCTTTTTTTCTTTTAAATCCTGAACAGCTGTTTTAAGTGCTGCAAAGGAAGCCTCACCAGCCTGAGGAGTGGACTTTCCAAGCTCAACGCGGATGCTTTCGTCTACACAATTGATGATGTTTGAACGTTTTGGGTTTGCTTCCTCAACTTTATTAATGTTGTTTAGACTGAAATTATTGATATTTAATGCTTTGCGATGATAGGCTGTAACCTTAGGAGAACCATAAACAATGGGGATGCAAAAATCATTGATGCGGTTATCGAGCAATGTCTTAATAATAACCTCATAACTAATGCCGTTGATATCACCCTGGGTTATTCCTACCTTTATTCTTGATGATCGATCGCTCATAATTTATTTTTGTTCGGTATATGATTTTAAAAACTCAACTAACAATCGTACTCCTGCCCCTGTTCCACCGGCCCCACGGTAATCCTGTCCTGTCTTCAAATACGCAACCCCTGCAATATCAAGATGCATAAACGGATATTCAGCAAACTTTTCGAGGAATTTACCGGCAGTAATAGCTCCACCTTCACGTCCGCCGAGATTTTTCATATCAGCAATGGATGATTTAAGATCTTCGGCATACTCATCCCAAAAAGGAAACTGCACAATGCGCTCGTAAACGTTATAACCAGTCTTGCTTAGGGTTTTGAATTTTTCTTCAGGTACATTTCCCATGGCTACAATACCCTGCTTTCCTATGGCCATTGCTGCTGATCCGGTTAAGGTAGCAATGCTGAGGATCATTTCGGGTTCATACCTTGAAGCATAACTGATGGCATCGGCAAGGATAAGCCTGCCTTCAGCATCAGTATTCATTACCTCCACGGTTTTGCCGTTAAACATGGTTAACACATCGCCAGGAGTGTATGCATTGCCATCCGGACGGTTATCGGTAGCCGGGACCAGTCCGATTACATGCACAGGAACCTTTGATAAAGCCAGAACTCCCAGAGTACCAATCACCGCAGCAGCACCAGCCATATCTGACTTCATGTAATCCATGCTGTTGCTTGTGGGTTTAAGGCTTAATCCGCCTGTGTCATAAACCACACCTTTACCAACAAGTACTACAGGTTTATCATTCATGGCATCTTCAGGGTTCCACTCCAGGATGCTGAATGTAGGAGGATCGATGCTCCCCCTGTTAACTCCCAACAATCCACCCATCCTGAGTGATTCAATTTTTTCTTTATGGAAAACCTCAATGTTAAACCCGGTTTCTTTTGCCCACAATGATGCTTCCTCTGCAAGTTTTTCAGCTGTCAGGTATGAAACGGGCTCGTTTATAAGGTTACGGGCAATAAATACTCCGCTCACTACATTGTTGATATGTGTGATTTCTTCATCATCTATTTCATTCGAAATAAGGCTGATATTCTCCAACAGGAATGATTTCTCGTCACGAGTAGAATCGTATTTTAAAAATTGATAACTTGAAAGGTACAGGCCTTCAGCAAAAGCCAGCACCACATCCGGCGAATCAATTTCTTTCAATGCCTTAACCTGCACCGAAGTTATCTTTTCGGCTTTTAATTTTTTAAATAGTTTTGAAGCAGCCAGCCGTGCCTTTTCCTTTAAAATATTACTTTCACCGGATTCAAGATAAATAAAATACCATCGGTATTGATACCTATTTATTTCAATATACCTGGTTTTTCCATCAAGTTTATCTGTCAAATAATGCAGTTCATCGCCGGTTAACCCAATGGATGAAAGCCCTTCCTTATCGGAAAGCAAAAAAACTGTATTTTGTGCGGAATCCAGTACCTCTCTGGTCGTTATCATCTTGCTGTATCAATTTTACCTAAATTAAGCCGTAAAGTTAACAAATTACGGGAAAATGAGTTGCCGGATAATTATTACTTTTGCGCACGGTAATATTGCCTTCAACTCCGATGCACAAAATGAGTATAAATTATTTATATGAAAAAGCGTTCAAGGGAGGTTTTTTATCCCTTGAAGAAGGGTTGATTCTTTATCAGGATGCACCCTTGCAAGATTTAATGTGGCTTGCAAATACCATCAGGCAAAAAATCAATCCGGGGAATAAGGTGGGATGGATTATTGACAGAAACGTAAATATAACCAATGTATGCATTGCCAGGTGCAGGTTTTGCAATTTCCACTGCATTCCGAAAAGTGAAAAAGCCTATGTAACAACCCTGGAAGAATACCGGGAAAAAATAATATCCATGTTTACTCTGGGTGGCGACCAGCTTTTATTACAAGGAGGACTGCATCCAGATTTGGATGTAGATGATTATGCCAGGCTTTTTAAATCATTGAAGCGTGAGTTTCCGGCATTAAAACTGCATGCCCTTGGCCCACCGGAAATCCACCATCTTGCAAGTATATCGAAGACAGATTACAGGACTGTACTTCAAACCCTGATAGATTCAGGCCTTGACAGCCTTCCGGGTGCCGGAGCTGAAATTCTTGTTGACAGGGTAAGAAAACAGATTTCTCCAGGCAAATGTACAGCAGAAGAATGGTTGCAGGTAATGCGTGAAGCACATAAACTGGGTTTACCCACCTCGGCTACTATGATGTTTGGACATGCAGAAACTCAGGAGGAGCGACTGGAACACCTGGTTAAAATACGGCAAGTACAAGCCGAAAAACCGGATGGTTCAATCGGTTTTATTTCCTTTATACCATGGCCCTTTCAGGATGAAGGGACCATCTTAAGCGAAAAGTATCAGATTAAAAACACCATCACCGGTGCGGATTACATCCGGTTAATTGCTGTAAGCAGGATTATGTTACCAAATATTCAGCATATCCAGGCATCGTGGTTGACCGTAGGCAAATCCGTAGGCCAACTTTGCCTGCATGCCGGAGCCAATGACTTTGGATCCATCATGCTGGAAGAAAATGTAGTATCCTCAGCCGGTGCCAAGCACAATTTCGATGCTAAAGGTATTCAGCAGGCTATATGTGAAGCAGGATTTATTCCTTACAGGCGTAACCAGCGTTTTGAGGCCTGTTCTTAAAGATTTGAGAAATAATTCCGTATCAGTACCTTCTGCATTTCTCTTTCAAGTATTAGCTCGGCAATAATGATGCCCCGGGTTTGGTCTGAGGCAGCCAGGGTAGCCTGTTTCATGTTTTTTTCGCTGAGGTCAATCCGGTAAAGCAAAGCCCGTAGCTTCTCCTCATTTTCATTCAGCAGTTCACTAATTATATCAAGCACCTGATCAAACAACTGATCATAAGCAAATATAATATCAGAGGGGAATTCAATGGCCATGCCGCAAGTGGCAAAATCCTTTACCACCTGCCGGGCTGCCATTTCTACAAACTTTTGATTATTCTTTGCCTGTATTATCTCATCGTGTGTTATTTGCAGCCCTTTTTCCATGGTTAGTTTTCACCTCCTTCATTCTCCTCAGGCGGCATAATCTCAAATGAGAACAGGATGGCCTCAAGCTGCCGTACAAAATTTCGTTTGTCTTTTCGAGGGGCATAGGCATATCCTTCGAAGGTAACAACCCTGTTTCGGGCCTCGTCAAGCGTAGTGATACTCAAAAACGGGCCGCCCATAAATGCATTTTCAACACGCCATAATCCGCGCATAACGGCTATATATCGGTCATTTTGATAAGAATACTCATTAAACTGAACCGGATATTGCTGTTCGGTAGACATGTAGGAACCTTCAGCCGGTCCGGGAACATATTTTCTTAGGAATTCATTTCTTTTATCAATCAAATATTCAGATGTAAAGGTATTTTCATCCGTATAATCATAGTAGTATATAAAGATGCCCTGACTGGTTTCGGGTGTTTCATGCGATATCCAGACAAAGTTGCCTGTATCTACATCCAGGTTGTAATTACTTGGTACCGTAAGGCCAACATCATGGGCCATCCGTAATTTTTGATCAATGGACGTTTTTTTGGCTGATTTGTAAGTTTGCATGATTCGTTTTCGTTCAGCACTCTCAAATAAATCAAATAAACGTTGCTCATTTTCTTCAATCAGGGCTAAAATTTCCTGTTCATTGCTTCCATAAAGATTGATAACCAATTGTGGCTGTGCCCAAACGTCTCGTTGAATCTCAAATTTTGGTTCGGCTCCGGTATTAAGCTTTAGTGAAACTATGTTTCTGTTCAGCTGAAAAGTGCTGCTAAATGCATCGGGGGGAATATTAATCAAATCAAATGCCGGCTCAAATTGAGGTAATGCGGGATAAGCCTGGGCAAGTACTTCTTTGATCTGGTTTCCTATTTGTCCGTTCCATTGTGCTTTATTCATCACTACAATTACCTCGCCCGTGCGACCGGCAATCTTAGGCTTAACCGGACCACCACCTCCGCCCCCGGTATTGCAGGCGCTCATAACAAACAGGATTGATAAAGGATAAATTAAACATACCCTTGTTTTCTTAAATGCGTCTGAAAGTAACATCCTTAGTTTCATTTCTAATGCTTTTATATTATACAAAATTCGCTTATTCGGTAATAAAATCTTTTTCCACCCATATTATTAGTTTCTGCCCCGGATGTAATGAGTGATCCTCCAGGTTATTCCAGGCTTTGATGTTTTCAATGGAGCATTGATATTTCATGGCAATCAGGTGAAAAAACTCACCTTTAGCAACAACATGTTCCATTTTTATTTTGTTTTCAGCACTGTTCATTTTTTCAACATGCTGGAGATAACCAGGCTCAGGCAATGCCGTTGCATATACATCATCCTGAAGCAACAGAAACTCAGGCACTTTATTTGCCGGAATCGTAAGTCTGGCAGGAAGTGCTGCCTCGGGCACGACATCCTTTTTATATACTGGATTCAAGAAACGAAGGGTTTCCACAGAAATATCGATATTTTTTTCGATCTGCTCAAAATGTACTCTCTGATTTACGGTAACTGTATCGGTGGCAAAGAAATAAAAATCAGGCTCTTTCGGAATTAATCCATGCTCATTGTAAAACTCCATAACATAATAGGCTGCCACAAAAGCTGCAAAATAGTTTTTAGTCTGTTCCGGAAAAAATGGGATCAGTTCCTCGAGTTTTGCATTGCCCCCCGCTTTGTAAATAGCCTCACGAATTTCTCCGGGCCCACCGTTATATGCAGTGATAACCAATTGCCAGTCTTTAAAAACCCGGTAGAGGTAGGTCAGGTATTTACAAGCCGCTTCTGTAGCCTTATAAGGATCCCTGCGCTCATCAACATAGGAATCAATGCGAAGATCAAACATTTTTCCGCTGTTAAGCTTAAATTGCCACAAACCCACAGCGCCAGACCTGGAAACGGCTAGAGGATTCAATCCAGATTCAATCACAGCAAGGTATTTTAATTCCAGAGGAAGATTATATTTATCGAGCATTTCCTCAAAAATGGGAAAGTATAGCTGTGATAATCCAATGATATTTTCGAAATCCCTTTTTCGTCTTACCGCAAAATTGTGGATATGATCCTCAACCCGTTGATTATACACCAGATTGATGGGTGTTTGTCCATCCAGTGCAGCAATCTTAAATTCATAGTGAATGTCAGGATATGAAACACCGACGGATTTATGTTCGTTTGAATTGGTTGGTGCAATACTGGCATGTTGTTTTTCGGTTTGCCTAAAAGATTGTTGTTGCAATTGATAATTGATGCTGTCAATATAGTTCCCTGGCTGGGCTATTGTTTGCAGACTTAAACCATATCCTGTAAACAGCAGTATTGAACACCATTTTATCATAATTCAATACGGTTTGTTTAAAAAAGAATACCTGCCGGTATTTCAGCAGGTATTGCAGTTATTTTTTGTTAATTACTTCACTACTCCTTATCATTAATCGATTTTTTATCAGCCGATCCTGGGCCATCATCATCATCATCCTTAGTGGCTTTTTTAAATTCTTTCATTCCCTGCCCCAGTCCACGCATTAACTCAGGTATTTTTTTACCTCCAAAAAGCAATAATAAAACGATAACTATAATGACAATTTGCCCGGGACCGATCATACCTAACAATATAGAAAGACTCATAATATTTATATTAAGATTTTTGACAAATTTAGAAATAATATTTAATAAATATCTTCTTGATGCAGTTAATCTACCCTTACTTTTTTAGTAATTGAACGATATCATTACCGTTGGCAAATACCAGCAGGGATAGCAGAATAACCATACCAACTATTTGTGCATACTCAAGGAATTTATCTCCTGGTTTTCTACCTGTAACTATTTCATATAATAAAAAGGTCACATGCCCACCATCCAAAGCAGGAATCGGAAGAATATTCATTACAGCCAGTATAATGGACAAGAAGGCAGTCATGTTCCAGAACATTCGCCAGTCCCAGGTACCCGGAAAAAAGCTGCCTATTTTAAGAAATCCGCCAAGTGATTCGTAAGCTTTTGTTTCGGGTTTAAAAATGAGTTTAAACTGTTTAAGGTAATCTTTAACCGTATTTACACCTTTGTTAATACCGGCAGGGATGGATTCAAAGAAACCATACTTAATAGTTTTCAGTTCAAAGAAAGAATCGAGTGAACGATCGAACATGACACCAATCTGACCTTCATCCGATACTTCGACAGGCACTGTCCGGGTTTCTCCATTTTGGGTAACTGTAAGGCTTACCTCTTTTCCTTTATTTTCTTGGAGCAAATCTCTAACCTGGTCGTAAAACCTGACTTCTTTACCGTTGAAGCCAATTATTCTATCTCCTTCTTTAAGGCCCGTTCCTTTAGCTGTATGCCCTTCTTTAGGAAATCCTGCGATTTGAAAAGGAATTCGTGGTGCGATGAAGGAAGGCGTTTTTATCATTGCAGGTATAATGCTTTCGGGCACATCCAACTGCAAGCTGGCATTATCGCGTTTTACAGTAATTGTTTTAACCTCATTCAGTAGAATATTCGGAGAGATAGAAAAGAAGTCATCCACTTCCTCCCCATCCAGGGCAACTATTTTGTCCCCATTCTGAAGTCCAATTTCCGTGGCCAGCGAATCTACCATAATGCCATATTCTACATTTTGGTTGGGCAAATATCGTTCACCCCACACAAACAACATCATTGAGTAGATTACCAAAGCCAGCAGGAAATTTACAAGAACCCCGCCGAGCATGATCAGTAATCGTTGCCATGCAGGTTTGGATCTGAATTCGTAAGGCTTGGGCGGCTCTTTCATTTGTTCCTTATCCATGGATTCGTCTATCATGCCGCTTATCTTTACATAACCTCCAAGTGGAAGCCAACCCATCCCATATTCAGTTTCGCCTTTCTGAAATTTAAAAACTGAAAACCAGGGGTTAAAGAAAAGATAAAACTTTTCGACCCTTGTTTTAAATAATTTGGCAAATAAATAATGCCCAAACTCATGTAAAATAATGAGTATGGATAAACTAAGAATAAATTGTGCTGTTTTTACTAATATTTCCATTATTTCTTTTACAATGTTTTAATAACTATTTTATCAAATTTCCGGCCAACTTTCTCGCTTCAGTATTTGTTTGCTGATAGACCTCAATTGAAGCACCTGGCAAAAAATCAATTTGTTGCATGACTTTTTCAATAATAACGGCCATGTCTAAAAACCCCAGTTTCTGCTGCAAAAATGCTTCAACTACAATTTCATTGGCTGCATTCATAGCACAGGGAATATTTCCACCTTTTTCCATTGCCTGAAAGGCGAGCGCAAGGTTACGAAATTTTTTTAAATCCGGGCTTTCAAAAGTCAGATTAGGATAATTAAAAAAACTAAACCGCTCGAAATCCGAAGGTAAACGATTTGGAAAGCCCATAGCATATTGAATCGGTAGCCGCATATCAGGCAACCCCAACTGCGCCTTAATTGAACCGTCCTGAAATTGAACCAATGAATGTACAATTGATTGTGGATGCACAACAACTTCTATTTGTTTTGGTTCAACCTCGAAAAGCCAGTGTGCCTCAATAGCTTCCAGCCCTTTATTCATCATGGAGGCCGAATCAATGGTGATTTTAGCACCCATACACCATGTAGGATGTAGCAAAGCCTGTTTACTGGTTACATGAAGCAATTCATCATAGGAATATGTCCGGAATGGCCCACCCGAGGCCGTCAGAAATAGCTTCTCGACAGGATTGTTTTCTTCTCCAATCAGGCATTGAAAAATAGCCGAATGCTCAGAATCGACAGGATAAATTTTTATGTTATTTTCTTTGGCCATTTGCATGATAAGTTCACCTGCAACTACCAGCGTTTCTTTATTAGCCAGGGCTATATCCTTGCCTGTTTGAATGGCTTTGAGCGTGGGTATTAATCCGGCATATCCAACCATGGCTGCTAGTACCATGTCAATTTCTTCAAGCGTTACCACTTCAGCAATGGCATCACAACCACCATGCACTTCCATTGGATAATTTTGCAATGCTTCCTTTACCTCATGATACTTTGATGGATTTCCGATGACCACATGCTTAGGCGAAAACATCATGGCCTGCTCAATAAGAAGGTTTGAATTATTGTTGGCCGTTAATACAACAATGTCGAAATGATCACTGTGGTTTTCAATAACATCCAATGCCTGCGTACCAATTGATCCGGTTGAACCCAGAATTGCCAGCTTTTTTTTCCTCATGTGTCCCAACCGTATTTCTAGAATTTAATATAATCTTCGGGATTTAGTGGTTTTCCCTTGTACCACAGTTCGAAATGCAGATGTGGTCCGGTAGTAAGTTCACCGGAATTACCGATTATTGCAATAGGTTCGCCCGCTACCACACGATTTCCTACCTTTTTAAGGATTTCAGCATTATGCTTGTATACCGAAATTAAATTGTTTTCATGTTGGATTTGCACAACATGGCCGGTTTCCAGTGTCCATGCTGCCATAGTAATGGTGCCATCAAGGACTGCTTTAACCACCTCATTTGGCCCGGCTACAATGTCTGTACCAAAATGGTTTTCGCCATTATTGTATGAATTTGTAATAATCCCATTTACCGGAGCGAAAAAATGCATTTGTGCCAACCCACTGGATTCATGCATGTTAAGCGACTGATTTACATTAAACTGTTCGGTTTCTTCAATTTGTTTTCGAAACAACGAATCCACAGCGGAGCGTTCAAATATCACTTCCTGCTGAACCGGCAAAGTATCATTGAGAGGCTCATAATTCTCAGGTTCTTCACCAGATATTAACAGGTTAATATTGCGGAAATATTGATCGCGAATTGCCAGTTCCCGCTCCAACGAGTCAACCCGGAAAGCATTGCGAATGATATTCCTGCGCATAGTTCCATCAGGATAGCCGGGAATCATTTCCCGCATTGGGGTATAAGCCATTGAAAGATAAAAAAGTACAAGTAAAACAATGATTGTACCTCCCCCGTAAGCTATAACATTTAGTCGCGACAAACGAATAAACCACTCTTCTTTAAAGGTATTGTCGTTATAAATGATAAGGCGGTACTTATCTTTAAGCTTATCTTTAATTTTTCTTGATTCTTCCTTTTTAACCATTTAGTAAAGCCTGCTATAATGAATTAGCAAATATAATAAACATTTATACCTGATAGAATAAAAAATGTTTTACACCTTTAAGATTAAAAAAAGCAAAATAAACTTTGAGTTTTCAATAAGGATTTATACTTTTGCACATCTTAAGCAATTAGATAAGGGAAAAAGCGTTCTAAAAAAGATTAACGAAAAGGACAGCAATATATTGCGGGGTGGAGTCCCGATAATTATCGGGAGTAGCTCGTTGGGCTCATATCCGTCAACTGGCGGACGCAGGTTCAAAAGCCTTTAGAAAAGATTCTTAAAGAAATTTACAATATATTGCGGGGTGGAGCAGTTGGTAGCTCGTTGGGCTCATATCCGCCAGCTGGCGGACACAGATTCAAGTCCACAAAGAGGATAGAAAAGTTCTTAAAAAATATTACAATATATTGCGGGGTGGAGCAGTTGGTAGCTCGTTGGGCTCATAACCCAAAGGTCGTAGGTTCAAGTCCTACCCCCGCTACTACAAAAGCCGGTTGAACATGTTTCAATCGGCTTTTTCTATTTAAAAAAATCATCATGTTTATTGTTTACGTGCTGTTTTCTGAAAAATTTAACAAAATCTATATCGGATATACTTCTAACTTAGATGCTCGATTAGATTCCCATAATAAACTTGCAAATAAAGGCTGGACGGTGAAATTCAGACCATGGGCGCTTATTCACACTGAAAAATTTAGCACTAAATCTGAGGCGATGAAACGTGAAAAACAACTCAAATCTGCTAAAGGTAGAAAATTCATATGGACCGAGCTGGTTCCGAAACAAAAATAAAAAAGTGGGCTCATATCCGCCAGCTGGCGGACGTAGGTTCAAGTCCTACCCCCCCCGCTACAATGAGACGGGAAGTCACTGAAAATCAGTACTTCCCGTTTTTTTATTGATGAATTTTGATAAATAGCAAATAAAGGAAAAGGCATAGGTTTTTGTATTTAGTGGCGCAAATTTTTCAATAGACTATGCATTTCCATTATCCTTTAGCCAAAATTTACGACCAGGGTAGTAAC
>CAZZBU010000068.1:15040-21301 GCA_964652315.1 uncultured Bacteroidales bacterium | reverse complement strand
CATTTGCACGTATATACTTGTGGGTGGGGATTATTTACGCTTCATCCAGATATTTGGATTTCTACTGGTGTGCTGTATGGCTAAAACATAAATGGTTTCATCTTCTACAACATAAAATATTCCATAAGGAAAACGTTCTGTTAATGCCCTCTGGATGTTTTTATAGATTCCCTGAAAATGGTTTGGGTTCCTTCGGATGGCATTAAGTTTTGCATCTAAAGCCAATAAAAACTCATTCCCTAAGCCTTCTCTTTTTTCATTGTACCAGTTAGCTGCTTCAGTGGCATCTAATTCGGCCAAAGGTTTGATAATTAGCAGATGCATCAAAATTTGCTTTTTATCCTGGCTTTAACTTCATCCCAGCTTGAGCCTTCCTCGGGGTTTTTTTTATGCGCTTCAAGCCTTTCATCCAGTAATTGCTTAGTTTCTGCAGATAATTCAACCTGTTCATCATTCTCAGCAATACTGTCCCAAATGGCTTCTACTACTAAAATACGCTCTGGAACGCTTAATTTTAATATGTCTTGCATTAGTTGTGTCATAGTACAAATTTAATGATTTTTACTCATTTTAGTTAGGTTAATTATCAATTCATTTTAGAAAGCGACAGTTGAAACTAAAAAAGCGAGGTCAAAGACAGGTCATTTAAGTTTAATGCTTCGAATGATTTGGCGCAGACAGAACAGAAATTGAAAGCTTATATCAAAGCGCATCCGGACTACATCGTTAAATATGAATGGGATAACCACACTACCTATTCCGATTACCTTAACGGGATAGATATGGTTTTTGGTATTGTTTATAGTTTGCGGGATGCTTATTCACTGAAAAATCATAACCTTGCCTATACTGATTTACCGGATCAACTTCAAAAAGAAGAACGAAAACAATACCCCATAAGGTTAACGCAAGCTAATTATGAGGAGTAAAGTAAGAATCGATGAAATACTACTGAAAACTACTCTCTCATCTAAACTGTGACTTTTTTTACCACGAAGGGCGCGAAGGATAGCACGAAGGTCTAATTTTGAAGTGATTAACTTCGTGCCTCTTTGTGAAAAACCTTTGAGCCCTTTGTGGTTAGAAAATAAACATGCTCACAACGCGAATTCTTTTATCCCCTCTGCGCTTTTGCGCCTTTGCTTGAATTTCTTTATCCCCTCTGCGCCTTTACGTGAATTTCTTTATCCCCTCCGCGCCTTTGCGTGATCCTATCATCATCTTCTCCGCACCTCTGCGCCTTTTCGAGCCATATTCAATTCCCACCGTGAACATCTCCCTATTTTAAATGTTTATGTCAAATAACAATAAAATTAAATAATTATGGCACAGACAAAACTTAAAGGAGATACAGTAAATACAGTAGGTGAACTACCAAAACCAGGAAGTCAGGCACCGGATTTTACCCTAACCAAAAGTGATTTAAGTCCTGTTTCCCTTAGCGATTTTAAAGGTAAAAAAGTGATCCTGAACATTTTTCCCAGCCTGGATACCAGTGTTTGCGCAGAATCAATTCGTACCTTTAATAAAAAAGCAACTGAAGCACCCAATACAGTGGTCCTTTCAGTCTCAAAAGATTTACCCTTTGCACATGGCCGTTTTTGTTCAGTTGAAGGCATTGAAAACGCTGTCCCTGCTAGTGAATATAAGGATGATGAATTCGGAAAAAAATATGGCGTACGGCTGGTTGACAGTGCTATGGAAGGATTATTTGCCCGTGCCGTTGTGGTAGTTGACGAAGATGGCAAGGTTATTTACAATGAACTGGTTTCAGACATTGTCAAAGAGCCAAATTACGATAAAGCCATTGAAGCAGTAAAATAAAACCAGGGAAGCAGATTCAAAAGGTAGCTTTATTAATTGTAATGTATATTTTATGGTTTGAGGTTGGCCTTCACCCTTCGACCCCTATCGCTAACAAATTCTCGGCAACTGCCTGCCCGTTAACATATTTACTATCCGGGTACCGCCAATGGCTGTTGCCAATACCACCATTCCTTCATGGTCGGAGGTAACATGGCCAATGATGGCAGCATTTTCACCCAGGATAGATTTTTTAATTTCAAATAGTGCGGTTTTAGCCTGTGCAGCCGGCACCACCATAACCACTTTCCCCTCATTGGCGACATACAGCGGGTCAAACCCCAACATTTCACACATGCCTGTTACCGACTCCCTAACAGGCAGGTTTTCTTCCTGAATAATAATACCAAAAGGCTGTCCGGCAGTAATTTCATTCAACACAGTAGCCACACCACCCCGGGTAGCATCACGCATGAATTTAATCTGAATGCCGCGATCAAGTAAGGGGAGAATTACATCATTCAAAGGCGCCACATCAGAGACCAGGCCATTAGCTTTTAATCCTTCACGTGCAGCCATCACAGCTATGCCATGATCACCCAGGTGCCCGTTAATGAGAATGACATCCCCCGGAGATAGTTGTGACGGCAACAAGGGCAGGGAAAGATGAAAATGTGCCTCGCCCACACCAGTAGTATTGATAAACAGTTTATCACATTTGCCTTTATCCACCACCTTGGTATCGCCCGTTACAATGGAAATACCTGCTTTTTTTGCCTCCTCCACCATGGAATCGACAATTTTCTCCAAATCTTGCATTGGAAAACCCTCCTCAATAATAAAAGAAGCGGACAGGTAGCGGGGCCTGTACCCACTGACAAGCAAATCATTCACCGTACCTGATACGGCGAGCCGGCCAATGTCGCCTCCCGGAAAAAATATGGGATCAACCACATAGGAATCGGTGGTAAAACCTACGCCCTGCTGATTAAGATCGAGGAGCGCTGCATCCGTATCCTTTACTGTTGAAGGATTAGGGAATTTATTTAAAAACATGTCTCGGACCAGCTCATGCGATAGTTTGCCGCCGCTTCCGTGCTCCAGTAAGATTTGTTTTGCCATAGCTCAAATTTTTTGATACCGGTATGCCGCCTGGCAGGCCCCCTCATTGGAAACCATACAGGCACCCACAGGGGTTTCAGGCTGACATATCCTGGCGAATAACTTACATTCCTGAGGTTTTTTTAAGCCTTTCAATACATCACCGCAGATACAACTTTTGGGTTCCTGTGATGGTTCAGGTTGAATATTCAGGGCTCTTTCTGCATCAAATTGCTGATATTCCTCTTTTAATTCAAAACCGCTGGCCGGAATAACACCCAATCCACGCCACCAGTCATCTTTAAACGTAAACACCTCATCAAGCACCTGTTGTGCTTTTTTATTTCCTTCCTGTCTGACGGCGCGGTTATAGTCATTTTTAACCTCAGGCTGATTCATTTCAACCATGGAGACAAGACTACATACTGCCTGCAGGATATCCACCGGTTCAAAACCGGATACTGAAACAGGGATACCAAATTCTTTGGCAATAAACCGGTAAATCCCTGTCCCGGTTATGCTACTTACATGGCCCGGAGCCAGAAACCCCTGAATATTTATCCCTTCAGTAACCAATGCGCGCATGGCCGGTGGCATTATTTTATGGGCACTTAACACATAATAATTCATAAGGTTCTCATGCCATGCCTGCTTTACGGCAAGTGCAGTGCCGGGCGAAGTGGTTTCAAAGCCTATCCCCAGAAACACCACTTTTTTTTCAGGATGTGATTTAGCTATTTTCAATGGCTCCAAAGGTGAGAGCACAATGCGGATATCACTCCCATTGGCTTTCATTTCATTTAATGTGCGGGTTGAACCGGGTACGCGAATGAGATCGCCGAATGTACAAATAATAACGTCCTTGCGTTCAGCCAGCGCAACGGCTTTATCAATAAAGTCAATGGCTGTAACACACACCGGACAGCCCGGGCCTGAGACCAATTCAATGTTATCAGGCAGGAGGGAGGGGATACCAAACTTCTGAATGGCCATGGTATGCCCACCACAGACCTCCATAAACCGGACATTCGTTTTAGAAAGGCTGCGGATTTTTCCAAGCAACAGCTTAACCATATCCTTGTTGCGGTATTCATCAATGTACCTAATCATTTTACATCCTTTAGCTGATCGAGCATACGCATGTTTTCCTGCGCTTCTTCCTCACTGATTTTTTCAATGGCAATGCCGGTGTGCACCAGCACGTAATCTCCCACCTGAACCTCGTCAATCAGTTCCACAGAGATTTCCAGTTCGTTGGTACCCATCAGGGCTGTGGCCATATTGCCATTTACAGCAGTTATTTTTAAAGGGATGCTTAAACACATAGTTATATTCTTTTGTATATATAATTATTTCTTTCTTGTGTTTACCACAAAGTACCCAAAGGTTTTCACAAAGGGACACAATGTATCCTAACCTATAAAGAATGACCTTTGTGTATTCCTTCGTGCCCTTTGTGGTTAATCCTGCGCATAGCAGCAACAGCCAGCTGACCCAATGCCAGCCCACCATCATTTACCGGCACCTGCTGTCCCGAAGCCACTTCAAAACCTAGTTTTTCCAGTTCCAACTCCGTAAACCGAAGCAAATACTTATTTTGAAAACTACCACCTGACAAAGTTACTTTTTTTAATCCGGTTTCATCTGAAATCCTTTTCGTCATATCCAACACTACCGAAACCAGGGTATTATGAAATCTCCATGATACCTCACCAGGCTCTTTCTCCTTCTTTATATTGTTAACGATCTCCAGCATCATAAAGTCAAAAGACACAATGCCTTCCGCACTGATGTTGTAAGGATATTCATAATCTTTTCTGTAAAATGCCTTTTCCGGTAAAATGCTTTCCAGCAACATGGGGGCCTGGGCATGAAACCTGCTATATGTGCATATCCCGGTTAAAGCGGCCACGGCATCAAACAGACGGCCACAGGAAGAAGTCAGTGGATGGAGGTGGCCTTTGCTCAGGGATTGAATTAACATCCCGGTCTTCTCTGAACCCATGGCTTGGTTCAGTTCATCCGAAGTATACCGTTCCCAATCCTTGCCATATAGCTTATACAACCAACCCAGGGCATTCCGCCAGGGTTCCTTCACAGCTTTATCCCCTCCGGGAAGCATTTGATAATCAAAATGCCCTTTCCGTTCATATTCAGCCAGGCCACCTGTGAGAAACTCCCCGCCCCAGATTTTACCGTCATCGCCCAGTCCGGTGCCATCAAAACACACCCCGATTGCCTGCTCCTTTTCCCAGCCGTGCTCAACCATCACAGTGGCCATGTGGGCATGATGGTGCTGCACGTGCATCAACTCAACACCAGTTTCCATCGCGTAATGAGTCGATAAATAATCCGGGTGTGTATCATGTACAATAAGCGAAGGATGAAATCGAAACAACCGGCTGAACCGTTCAATGCTTTCTTTATAAAACTCGTATGTAGCAACGTTTTGCAAATCGCCGATATGCTGACTCAGGATGGCCAGGTTGCCCTTACCCAGGCAAAAACAATTGACCAACTCAGCCCCGGTTGCCAGGATGCCTTCGGTGTAAAGCTTCAACCGGAACGGATCAGGCACATATCCTCTTGACCGCCGCAAAACCCTTGGTTTATCATTGATAACTTGTGCCACACTGTCATCGGTGCGGTTATGGATTTCCCGGTTATAGGAAATAATTCCAGCTACCTTTTCGCCAAATTGCTGTTGTGCTTTTTCATCATTAATAATAATAGGTTCATCAGCAATGTTTCCACTGGTTAATACTATGGCCGGAATTGTCAGCTTTTCAAATATAAAATGATGGCATGGCATATACGGCAAGACAACACCAATCGTATTTAACCCGTTACACACCGAAGGCGCGAGGAATTTTTTAGCTTTTACAAGGACAATGGGCCTACGCCAGGAAGTAAGCAATGCTATTTCAGTATCATGAAAATACGTGTACCTGTGTGCTTCTTCAATATTTGCAAACATTACGGCCAGGGGTTTTGCATCACGGCCTTTAATCTTGCGAATTTTTTTTACGGCTGGTTCTTTCTGTGCATCACACACCAGGTGATAGCCGCCCAGTCCTTTTATCGCCAGCACTTCACCCTGATGAATGGCTTCTGCTGCATGGTCAAGAATGGAACTAATATCGTTTGTTTCAAATGACTCATTCTTCCATTGATATGCCGGGCCACATTGATGACAGGCCACGGGCTGTGCATGAAAACGGCGATCCAATACATCCTCATATTCATGTTGACAGGCATCGCACAGTTTAAATTCAGCCATGGTGGTTTTCACGCGGTCATAAGGCAGATCCTTTAAAATCGTAAACCGCGGCCCGCAATGCGTGCAATTGGTCAGGG
>CAZZBU010000068.1:0-14940 GCA_964652315.1 uncultured Bacteroidales bacterium | reverse complement strand
GGACGGAAGCCTACACCCTGCACACGGCCTTCAACCCTGATTCTGATGGCAGGTGTCGTATCTTTTTGATCTGTTATGGCGTTTTTTGTATTGTTCAAATTGTTTACTTCCCCTTTCCCTTCAACCATTCCAGCCACTTATCCATGCCTTCACCAGTTTTAACGGATAGTTCCATGCATTCAATAGCGGGATTTACCCGTTTGGCATATTCTATTATTTTTTTTGTGTCTACATCAAGGTGAGGTAGCAAATCGATCTTATTAATAATGCAAACATCCGATGATTCTATCATGTTGGGATACTTGATGGGTTTATCTTCTCCTTCGGTCACCGAAATAATCACGACGCGTTTGGCTTCACCCAGATCGAACATGGACGGACAAACCAGGTTACCCACATTTTCTATCATAAGCAGGCTGTTATCATCAGGTTGAAGTTGCTTAACCGCCTGATTTATCATTTCAGCATCCAGGTGACAGCCCGAACCTGTATTAATCTGGATGGCTTTAGCACCTGTACTACTTATGCGATCTGCATCATTGCTGGTTTGTTGATCGCCTTCAATAACAAAAATAGCCTGACCACTAAGTTGTTTTATCGTTGCTTCCAGCAGGGATGTTTTGCCCGAACCCGGTGAACTAACCAGATTGACTGCAAATATACCTTTGGCTTCAAAATACCCCCGGTTGCGCTCAGCCATGCGGTCATTGGCTGTCAGCACATTTTGCTCCACAGCAAAGGTTTTGGAATGATGGTGATCGTGGGAATGGGCGTGATCATGATCGTGATCGTGATGATGATCATGGGCATGATGATGTCCCTCTCCATGATGATGGTGGTGATGATGTCCATCCTCTCCGGGCCGGGAGATGGTAAAGGTTGTTCCATTGTCTGAGCATCCACAGGTTCCGCACATAGCTAATCGTTTTTTTCTGTTGTTATTGATAATATTTTCAGATCCTTCCCCCCGGTGACCTTTGCAAACGAGCCACATTTGGGGCACAAGGAATACATATCCTTACTGGCAAAAGCAAACCCACATTCTGTGCAGGTATTTTCGATGGGTGTACGTATGTATTCTACGCTAGCTTCTTGTAACAATGTATTCATGCAGGCTGATTGCAAAGCTGTTTTCAGCGCCGGCATTTCAACACCTGCCCCCTCACCTACCTCAAGTTTGATAGCGCTTACAGATGAAGCATGATGTTCCCGGGCCAGATTCTCGGCCATCTCTACGATGTTTATGGCAAGGGACAGTTCGTGCATGAGCCTTGTTAAACCAATTAGTTAGTGCTTCTAATTTACTAAATTTCAAAGGAGTTACAATATGTTTTATAACATAAAGCAGGATACAGTGGTTGATTATTGAACTTATTTGATATCCCAACAACTTAATGCATCTTCAACCTTCTTTTTTAAGCCACGAATGTAACCAGCTGTCCGGCTCCGCCAATCATAAAAATTACAGCCGTTGGTTTTGGTGCCTTTCCTATAACAAAAAAGTATGCACCACTAAAAGGAAAAGTAAGCCAAATACGAGGTAACTCCAGAATTTAAGTTTTGCGAATTTTTTCATGGTTTTTTTTAGAAATTTGACATAACATATCCATTATAATGTAACTCCTAATACAGGAGAGAAGTAGTAATTTTCTATACCTAAGCCGAATAATGCAATGCCGGTAAATTCTAATCCTGCATAAGATCCATTTTTAAAATGATAATTGATCCCGGCAGTGATAGGCATGCCTATATCCCATTGAACAGCTGAAAAAGCATATGGTAAGTCAATTTCATAATCCACCAGCACCCCATTTTCATAGATTTCATAAAGATTGTATGCAATGTTATGATCGATTAGTTTTCTAAAGGAAATCCCTAGTCCATAGGTAAAACCAAAATTTGATTGTGCTATTATTTCCCGGTTAAAAGAAATGACATAGGTGGTAAAATCAAAAATACGATCTTCTTCCCAATATATCCCTAAGGGATCGTTATATGGTATTAATAAGGCACCCTTATTGAGTCCTCCGGTGATTCTAAATCCATTGCTCAGCTTTACGCCAACATTCATGTACACGTTCTCACCCCAAAACACCTTATCCAGTTTAGGATTATCGGGTAGATCTAATACTGTATTAAAATCATTACCTTTAAAAAAATTATATGAAAACAGGCCATAGCCAGCACTTATGGTTGGTGTAATCCTACTTTCTTGTTCCTGTGAAAATAATGGTTTGCCTAGGAATAACGACAATCCTAAAATTAAAAATAGTCCTTTTTGCATTTTCTCAATTATAATATTAAAAATGATACCCAATTCCACCACCAAACGATGCTACCCCTGTTCCCTTATCGTAGCTTTGAAGGAACATTTGAGCTGATACCGACCAATGGTCAAATGGCTGATACTGCAAACAGGTAATGATGTTATACCCGGTATCCCAACCTTCATATTCATCGGTATTAAGAATTTTGATTGGATCGGGCTCACCTGAACCAGGATAGCTTTGCGATGCAGCTAGCACTAATTCACTATTTCGATGTCTTAAACTAAAGCCACCACCAAGATGAATAGAAAATCCCTTTACATTCATTGGGACTAATAACAAGCTTAAATCTAACGGAACCAAATAAATATGGTGAGGGAGTCTTTGATAATCATAAGGATGATATGCCTGTTTATCACGTAATAGGCCAATAGCTAAAGATATTTCCGTGAATCGATCAACTTGATAAGTAAGTGAAGATTGGTAGAACTGTGTTCGGAGATCCATGAAATCACCCAGGATGCTGTGATTACCCATGATGTTTATTCGAAAATCGTTTGATTGGGCATTTAGATAATTACTAAATAATATTCCAATCGATACTGATAGAATAATATAGTTTTTCATTAGCATGATATTTAAAACTACCCGAAAAGCACAGCTTTTCAGGTAGAATTCATTTTTTAATTACTGAATATAATAGGTTTCGTGGGGTAAAGTAAATTTCACCTTATCGGTCTTAAAAACCCTAAAACCATCGTACGTTCCAAAGCCTTTATTTTTTTTATTATTATAAAAGAATATTTGTCTGTCAAATGAACCTGTCATTAGCCAACCACCTACTTCTTCATTTTTATGTTTTATTTCAATTGAGGGTAACGCTTGTTTTACTTTTTGACCAAAAATTTCGACTTCAATCGTTGGAGCATATTTGAATGTAAACTCAGTACCCTCATTATCGACTTCAATTAATCCAAAACCCCTATCTAATTCATTGACATCCCAATCATCATCAAGCTCTGTGTAATACTTAACCCAATCCCATTTATCTCCTCTCCTTAGATAAGCTGACTGAAGGCCAAAATCTGATTGGCCATCTTTTTTGTCCAAATCAATATTTCCACGTATTAAATAAAATTTAAAATCAGGACCACCATCGAACAAACCATCATATTGCTTACCAAATTGAATATGACCAAGCTTTATTCTATTAATTTGTCGGCCCGTTGGAGGTTCTGGATCAGGATTCGGATCGGGATCAGGGATGGGAAGATATGGGTATGGATCTTCAGGGAGAGAGGGATACGGATCATCGAGGCCAATTCTTTTTGTTGTTATCCTTTTTGTTTTATAATCCAATTCTTCATAAGGAATCTCTGCCTTTCTAATTATCCAAACCGGATTGTTAATCGCATACTCTTCATTAACAACTACCGTATCAACCTTAAATTTCTTTTTGTTACAAGGAACTTTTAAAAAGCCATAGTTGACATCATCATTATCTATCGGATCAAACGTTATAGTTATCATCTGCTCACCATCCCAGTTATCCATATACGGCCAATAAATAATAATATCGTTCTTTGTCAACCATTTATCCAGGTTTTTGAACGAATCTGAGCCAGACTTTAACAGATTTTCATCTTCAAAAACCTGTTTTAATTTATGGGATAATGAAGAATAAGAATCAATCGCTTGTTTCTTAACTGAAGTGCCACCAGACTCAGAAAAAATATCAATAAATCTAATTTCTTCGTCTTGCAAATACTCCACACTTCTATTAATCCCGCTTTGAATAGGTTCAATCGCTTCTTTATCATCAGCTACCGCAATCAGTTTAAAGGCAGTTTTTTCAAGCTTTTTACGAAATTTCTTCTCATCATCAGTTAAAGCTTTTTTACCTTTCTCTAAAATAAATTCACCTTCGTCCGGTGTTAGTAGAAGTTCTTTTTCAGTTACATCCTTTTCACACGAGGAAAGAAAATAACAAAATGCAAAAAAATAAACAATAATTTTTTTCATTTTAATAACTTTGTTATGTTAAACATTAGTTTAATAACCTCATCCCGAATATGATTTCGCAGTCTATTGCAGGGATGGGGTTTTTGCTTTTACATCCTTTTGCTTGTGGAAAGAAGATACAAAACTCCCCTTCTCAGTACCTACCTTGTAAGTCTAAGAAAAACTAATTACCAGATTTTACTACTTATTTTTGTTTAGTTAATATTATTATTTGGTTCCAGTTTATTTGTTAAGTGTTTTTAAATTTTTACTTAGGCACATATTATTGGTTATTTATAATTCAAATGTATGACATAAATCACAAAAAATCAAAAAAAAAAAAAAGAACTTTTTGAAATCTATTTACCACAAAACTTTCAAATACCTGTATTACACATATTTACTATATAATTATTTTGTGATAATTATAACATATGTTAATTTTTTCCTTGGGTATCGTTTCACGAGAATTAAGCCCATTGAGTTTTTTTTCCTGGTAGAATAAACGTACTGATTGATTTTATATATTATCCGTAGAAGTACATGGTTTCAATATCGAATAATGAATGGCGATTTTTGATTTTTGAACTTAAAAAACACAACAATCAGCGATAATTCGCGTAATTAGCGGATAACACTATATACATGCGGATAAGGTATTATCAAATTTCTTTTTTTTTCATGAATTAGAGTTTGAGTACAGAAGGATAAAAAAAATTTAGGGTGTGTGTTTCCCGCTCTTGCTCGAAACTCACACCCTAAACTGTTTTGTGGTGGCACCCGGTCCCGATAGCTATCGTGGACGAACCAGGGACACACTACCTTGAAAATCTTATTAAAACTGTTTTGTGGTGGCACCCGGAATCGAACCAGGGACACACGGATTTTCAGTCCGTTGCTCTACCAACTGAGCTATGCCACCATTGCTAAATGCGGTGCAAATCTAAACAAAAAAATTATTCTGAAAAACAATTTTTTCATTTATATGGAGTTTAAATAAGCGGATGTTAAACAAATCCTCACATTTTCAGACAAAAACAACAAATAATATTAAAGAGTTTTTTACAAATAAATGTAGGAACAGGCTTTTTTTCTACCTTTGTACACCCAAAAATATGAAGGCAGGTGAATATGGAATTTGAAGGGCATCAACTGGCAAACGGGATACGGATTATCCATAAACATGTTCCGTCGCTCATAGCCCATACCGGCATTATTATTAATACCGGCTCTCGCGATGAAAAAGAAAATGAGCATGGCCTGGCCCATTTTATTGAGCATGTGTTTTTCAAGGGCACGACTAAACGGCGTGCACATCATGTGCTTGCCCGCATGGAAGATGTAGGCGGAGAAATCAATGCTTATACCACTAAGGAAGAAACCTGTGTGTATACCTCATTCATGACCAATCACTACAACCGGGCACTTGAACTTTTAAGTGATATTGTTTTCAATTCGGTTTTTCCGGAAAAAGAACTGCAACGAGAAAAAGAAATAGTGCTCGATGAAATCAATTCTTATAAAGACTCGCCTTCTGATCTTATCTTTGATGATTTTGAGGAAGTTGTATTTAAAAACAACAGCCTGGGCAGAAATATTCTGGGTACCAGAAAACAATTAAACCGCTTCTCAAAAGAACACATTCGGTTTTTTTTACAAAACAACTACCATACCGATCAAATTGTTGTTGCCTCGGTTGGAAACATAAAATTTGAGCGCCTGATTAAATTGGCTGAGCGATATTTTGGAATTATTCCAAAGAATACAAGAAAACATTCCCTTCGGGAAGAACCGGTTTACATGCCGGCGCATTTGGAAGTAAAAAAGAAAACCCATCAGGCCCATTGCATTTTGGGCAATATAGCCTATAACCTCACCAATGAGAACCGTTTGGGCCTTTACTTGTTAAATAATCTTCTTGGCGGACCCGGATTGAGCTCCCGCCTGAACATCAGCCTTCGCGAAAAGAACGGGTTCAGCTACAATCCGGAATCAAGTTACACCCCATACAGCGATACCGGATTATTCAGTGTGTATTTTGGCACAGACAGGATAAACCTGCAGAAAAGTCTCACATTGGTAAAAAAAGAGTTTAAAAAACTACGGGAGACACCCCTTTCGAAAATACAACTGCAAAAGGCCAAACGTCAGTTATTGGGCCAAATTGCAATTGGAGCCGAGAACCATGAAAACCTGATGTTAAACATGGGGAAAAGCTACCTGATATATAATAAAGTGGATTCCTTTGAAGAGGTGAAAAGAAAAATAGACGCCATTGATGCCATACAAATTCGATCCATTGCCAATGATATTCTCAATGAAGAAAAGCTTAGTTATTTAATATATATTTAACCATGCCTGTAATTCATTACTCCTGCCTGGATGAAAAACTAGAGCAATATATTGTTGATCACAGCTCCCCGGAAGACGAATTATTGCAGGAGCTTACCCGCGAGACTCATCTGAAGGTGATGCACCCCCGGATGATATCAGGGCATATCCAGGGATTAACACTGAAGATGCTATCGAGGATGATCCAGCCCAATCTGATTTTGGAAATCGGCACTTACACAGGATATTCGGCTATATGCCTGGTTTCAGGGTTGAAGCCCGGTGGCATGTTGCATACCATTGAAATCAATGATGAACTGCAACATTTTGCTTCAAAATATATAAAAAAGGCAGGACTTGAAAACAAAATCAAACAGCATATAGGTGATGCCAAAGTCCTTATCAGTAAAATACCAGATGACATTGACCTGGTTTTTCTTGACGGAGATAAAACGGAATACCTTGATTATTATAATGCCGTTTTTGAAAAACTAAAAAAGGGAGGATATATCCTGGCCGATAACGTCTTATGGAACGGGAAAGTCATTGATGAATTAAAAGAAAATGATAAATTTACCCGCGGAATTCTCGATTTCAATGAATTCGTGCAAAAGGACCCAAGGGTGGAAAATGTAGTTCTGCCTTTGCGGGATGGCATTATGATATGCCGGAAACGATAACTCAGGTAATCAAACAAAAAGAAAACTGACGTGTTTATCAGGTAACATTAATAAAGCAAGCAGAGAACTTATATCATGGCCCATTACTCAATTAAGGATTTAGAAAATCTCTCTGGGATAAAAGCGCATACAATACGGATTTGGGAAAAGCGTTACAATCTGGTATCTCCTGAACGCACATCCACCAACATCAGGTTATATGATGATCAGGATTTAAAAAAACTCCTGAACATTTCAATTTTAAACCGCAATGGAGTAAAAATATCCAAAATAGCGAATATGCAGGATGATGAGCTCCGCGAAAAGATAAACATTATTACCCAAAACGTCAGCGATTCAGAAACACAAATTGAACGCCTGTGCGTGGCCATGATCGAAATCGATGAAGAAAAATTTGATGAATTGCTATCCAAGTCCATTTTTCAACTGGGCTTTGAAGAGACTGTAATAAATATTATTTATCCTTTCTTTGTTAAAATTGGAGTAATGTGGCAAACCGGCACCATCAATCCGGCCCAGGAGCACTTTATCTCAAATCTTGTTCGCCAAAAATTGCTGGTAGCCATTGACGGACAACGAAACAAACTCAACAAAGACAGCAAACAGATTATGATGTTTCTTCCTGAAGGCGAACTGCATGAGCTGGGCCTATTGTTTTATTCGTATCTTGCCCAACGCAGGGGTTTCAAAGTGATTTATCTTGGCCAGTCTGTTCCTTTTCAGGATTTAATTGAAGTACAGGAAATCCGGAAAACAGAATTTTTACTTACATCCTATTATTCTACCCTCAGTGAAAAATTCATCCGGGATTATACCTGGAAACTTGCTGAAACTTTCCCAAAACAAAGAATTTTTATCTCGGGGGGCTATGCAAATGAAGTTTTGGACAGGTTGCCTCCAAATATTGAATTGGTAGCTAATCCGGAAGCCTTTATTCAAAGAGTTGAATCCCTTCGGTAAGGAAAAATTTTATACCCCTCTGGTTCACTTGTTAGCAAAATGTGCCTACTGGATTAATTGGTAATCTGTTTATGAAATAATTCTTCTGTTCAGGTCAAAAATTCAACAACAGAAATTATGACAAATCAGGCTTTAAAAGATATTAACATCCTTATATTTCTAATAATTAAAGATTTATAAGTCTTTTGTTTATGTTAATTAAACATTAAGATAAACAAAAATTTATTAAATTTTTATTTTGAATTTATTTAGAACAAAGGCACGAAGAACCATATAAATTATTTTATATCATGTGTTTAAATATATACTATTATTTATAATTACTCCAAAAATACAGGTTAAAAAAAATCCAGCTCTTGACGGGTGTTTAATTTATACATATCTTTGTTAAACAATTTTAGAAATGTGTGTAACCCTAAAAACGATTTAGTTATGACAGCAATGGAATTTAATTATCAGTTGACGAGTCTTAAAGGAAATCTGGAGCGTTTTGCACTGAGCCTGACTCAGAATATGGAAGATTCAAAAGATCTCCTGCAGGAAACATTCATGAAAGCAATTGCCTACAGGGAAAAATTTGTGGATCATACCAACCTTAAGGCATGGACATTCACCATTATGAAGAACACCTTCATAAACAATTATCGTAAAGCTGTGAAGGCGAACACAACTTTCGATAATACCGATGACCTGTATTACCTGAACCTTAACAAAGAAAGTGGTTTCGATTCCCCCGAATCGTCGTATTCTACCTCGGAGATTGAGAAAGCAATCAACGAACTCGAAGATGAATTTCGCATTCCTTTTCTGATGCATGTAAAAGGATATAAATACAAGGAAATTGCCGACAAACTCAATCTGAAAATCGGAACAGTGAAAAGCCGGATATTCTTTACCCGGAAAAAGCTCATGGAAGCGCTTAAAGATTACGCGTATTAAGTAAAATCCATTTCATAGTCTTATTATTATTCCGGGCCGGCAGGATGCCCGGAATTTTTTTTGAAATAAAATTTCCGCATATAGCCGGATTGTACAGTTTTTTGCAAAACGGCCCCAGATGCAGGAAAGGCTCACGGTGCAAATAGCAGATGAATTAAAACGTGTTTTAAAAACAGAGGATGTAGCCGTCCTGATTGAATTATCACATCTTTGTGTATCCATGCGTGGCGTTCAGGACAATACCAGCCTGACCACTACTTCGCATTACAGCGGAAAATTCAAAGATAAGGACACACGAAAGGAGTTCCTGTCGTATATCAAAAAATAGCATTTTCCCTTCTATTTAAATTATCCTTTTTGCCAGGATGATGACACTTTCAGTGTAGTAATAACCTGTACCTGAACTGGTGTTTCCTGAAGTAACAGGAATAACTTTATCCACTTCAAAACCTTCTTTCACCAGTTTATTGCTTTGTTCGGTTATTTCACGGGCCAGGTCATCAGCGTCGACAATCATTTCATCATTCAACTCCTTGCTAGACCAGTATGATGAGCGCGTATGAATGGTTACTGTTTTATATGTATCCATAATGCCTAAAATTTTGTTTGTATTACCCTGCGGATATCTATGAGAATATCAGGTTCATTTGCCTGGTCTCTTTCCCGGACTTCAAGAACCAGGTTCCGTTTATCGGTACCGGATAATTTCATCAGGTTAAATTCAGGAATGGCATCTTGTAAATTACCAAACAACTCATCATCATTGAGTTTTTCAAATCCTCCGATACCCTCATAACGGAGAATCTCAAATAAAGTAGATTCATCGGCCTGCAAAATATTGCTGGTAAGCCTGGAGGCAAGAAAATCCTTCACCCGATCTTTTGAAATAATTACTTTTTCCACGTGCTAATAATTAATAATTTCAGTTATTATAAAGATATAAAAAAAAATATGGTACAGACAATATCCATGCGAATAGATAAATAATAACAAAAAGATTTTATTAATTGCTTTTGTACCACTAAATTTGTTGCGTTTTTATTTGCAAATATTATTATAGGGAATGGCGTCAGATAACCGATATAACCTGCGTGGGGTATCATCGCAGAAAGAGGATGTGCATAAAGCAATATCAGAAAGCAGCAAAGGGCTTTTCCCAAATGCTTTTTGTAAGATTTTACCCGACATCCTGGGTGGATCACATGATTATTGCAACATCATGCACGCAGATGGTGCAGGTACAAAATCCTCTTTAGCTTATATCTACTGGCGCGAAACGCATGATTTATCGGTTTGGAGGGGCATAGCCCAGGATTCACTTGTCATGAACCTGGATGACCTGCTGTGTGTAGGTGCTACTGACAACATCCTGGTATCATCAACCATAGGCCGGAATAAACTAAAGATCACTGGAGATGTCCTTTATAACATCATTCAGGGCACCGAAGAAGTATTGTCCGAATTGCGGGATATGGGCATCAATATTCACCTGTCCGGTGGTGAAACAGCTGACGTTGGCGATCTGGTACGGACAATCATTGTGGACTCTACCTTTGTTTGCCGGATGCCCACCAAAGATGTGGTAAGCGTGAATATCCAACCCGGAGATGTCATCATTGGATTATCTTCAAGCGGACAGGCCTCTTATGAGAGAAAATACAATTCCGGAATAGGCAGTAACGGCCTTACCTCCGCACGTCATGATGTATTTGCACACTACCTTGCCAGTAAGTATCCGGAATCGTACGACGATCTGATTCCATTAAACCTGGTTTATACCGGTAAATATAGATTAACGCAAACAATAGAAGATCTTGGCCTCAATGCCGGTGAGCTGGTATTGTCACCCACACGCACATACGCACCCATTATTAAAAAAATCCTTGATACATACCGGAATGATATCCACGGCATGATTCATTGTTCAGGGGGTGGGCAAACCAAAGTAATGAAGTTCATCGATCAACTTCATATCATTAAAGACAACATGTTTGATTTGCCCCCGTTGTTTAAAATCATTCAGGAACAGTCCAAAGCCAGTTGGCCGGAGATGTTCGAGGTATTTAATATGGGACACCGCTTTGAGATATATACAAAACCTGAAATAGCTGAAGACATCATTAACATCAGCCAATCGTTTAATGTTGATGCAAAAATCATCGGCCGTGCTGAAGCCTCTTCCAGGAAAAAACTTACCATCCGCACAGGTTTTGGAGAATTCCATTATTAACTGTACCTGTTTCGTTTCTGTTATTAAAGTACAAGGTTGTTAAATTTGTTAAATCTACAGGTATGAATTCAAATATGATATTAGAAAGACTTGAAGGTGTTAAACACCGTTTTGAAGAAGTCGGCCAGTTAATCACCGATCCTGATGTTATTGGTGATATGAACCGGTATGTTAAATTAAATAAAGAATACAAAGAATTAGAGCCCATCATTGAGACTTATAACGAGTATAAAAACATGCTCGACAATATCCAGTCAGCCAAAGAAATTCTTGATCAGGAAAAAGATCCTGAGCTACGGGAAATGGCAAAAGCTGAGCTCGAAGAACTCAATGAAAAGCGTCCGGAAATGGAAGGGCACATTAAATTTCTGTTGGTACCCAAGGATCCGGAAGATGATAAAAATGCTGTACTGGAAATAAGGGCCGGTACGGGTGGCGATGAAGCCAGCATCTTTGCCGGCGATCTATACCGTATGTATACCAAATACTGTGAAACAAAAGGCTGGAAAATTGAAGTAACCAGTTATACCGAAGGCACTGTTGGAGGGTATAAGGAAATCATCATGAATGTTACCGGGGATAAGGTATACGGGACCCTGAAATATGAATCCGGTGTACATCGGGTGCAACGGGTGCCCCAAACAGAAACCCAGGGCCGCGTGCATACCTCTGCTGCCACAGTTGCCGTACTCCCTGAGGCCGATGAGGTGGATATCGATCTCCGCCCTGAAGATATCAAAAGGGATGAGTATTGTTCCTCTGGTCCGGGTGGCCAATCTGTGAACACCACCTATTCTGCCATCCGGTTAACACATATTCCTACCGGTATAGTGGTTACCTGCCAGGATCAAAAATCAAAGCTTAAAAACCTTGATAAAGCTATGGCCGAATTACGTACCCGTTTATACAGCCTGGAGTATCAGAAGCACCTGGATGAGATTGCTTCAAAGCGAAAAACCATGGTATCTACTGGTGACAGATCAGCGAAAATCCGCACCTACAACTATCCTCAGGGAAGGGTTACCGACCACCGCATAAACCTGACGCTTTATAACCTACAGGCTATTGTGGACGGACAAATACAGGAGATCATTGATAAACTGCAGATGGCTGAAAATGCGGAAAGGTTGAAAGAAACAGAAATGGCATAAATTCACAACGGATAAACAATGACAAGGGAAGATTTAGTATCACAAATCAGGAAGAAGAAGAGTTTTTTATGCGTGGGGCTGGATACGGATATCAATAAAATCCCACCACACCTCCTCGACCATGAGGACCCGGTGTTTGAATTCAACAAAGCCATTATTGATGCCACCAATCAACTGGCTATTGCATACAAGCCAAATCTGGCATTTTATGAAAGCAGGGGCACCAAAGGCTGGGTAAGTCTTGAACGCACCATTGCCTATCTTAATCAAACCTATCCGGAGGTTTTCACCATAGCCGACGCTAAGCGTGGAGACATTGGCAATTCATCAAAAATGTATGCCACAGCCTTTTTTAATACCATGGGATTTGATGCTGTAACCATTGCTCCATACATGGGTGAGGACTCTGTGAAACCATTTTTGGAACATCCCGGAAAATGGGTTATCCTCCTGGCATTAACCTCAAACCCGGGCGCTAAAGATTTTCAGTTTTATGCCCAGGAAATAAAACCTCCCCTCTACCAGTCGGTGATTGAAACCTCCAAAACATGGACCCGAACCGATTGCCTCATGTATGTGGTAGGCGCAACCAAAGCTCAAATGCTGGGCGATATTCGTAAGCTCATTCCGGACCATTTCCTGCTTGTTCCAGGGGTGGGCGCACAGGGTGGCAGCCTCAGCGATGTAGCCAAATACGGCCTGAATAAAAATTGTGGACTGATTGTCAACTCATCCCGGGGAATATTATATGCAAGCAACGGAGAAGATTTTGCTGAGAAGGCACACAATTCAGCCAAAATTATTCGCGATGAAATGGAATGCCTGTTGGATGCACATAATTTTAGTTAGTTCTTTCAATTAAGAAAAAAAATGAGTAGGTTTGAAGAAACCCCAGGTAACCATGACAGAACAGTTTCTTCAATACCTCTGGAAAAACAAACTTTTTCAGACTGATTCGTTGATTTCCAGCGAAGGCCAGGAAATAATTATACAGTCACCTGGCCAGCAGTCCTTTGATGCAGGACCGGATTTTATAAATGCAAAGGTAAAAATTGGGCATACTCTCTGGGCGGGAAATGTGGAAGTGCATATCCGTTCATCGGACTGGTTCAGGCATAACCACTACCTGGATAAAGCTTACGATAATGTAGTTTTGCATGTGGTTTATCAGCACGATGCAGAGATAACCCGAAGTAACGGAACGCCCATTCCGGTACTGGAGTTGAAATTCGATGAAAAAATTCTTCAACGCTATACCGAACTTCAAATAAGCCCGAATAAAGCAGCCTGTGAACAATACCTCTCCACTATCGATAGATTTTTTATTGACAACTGGCTGGACAACCTGTTGGCAGAGCGCCTGAACCTTAAAGCTACAAATATATTAATGGCCTTTGAGAACAATAACCACGATTTAAATGAAACGTTTTACCAGTTGTTGTTGCAAAATTTCGGTTTTAAAACCAATAAACAGCCAATGGAACAGCTTTCCCGGAAATTACCCTATAAATATATTTTAAGGCATCGGGATAATCTTCTATCTATTGAAGCAATGCTTTTTGGTCAGGCAGGTTTTCTCAATGAAGCCCTGGATGATGATTATTATATGAAATTGCAGAAGGAATGGAATTTTCTAAGCACAAAATTTCAATTGGTGCCAATGGAAAAACATCTCTGGAAATTCTTACGCCTCCGTCCGGCAAATTTCCCCACCATAAGACTGGCCCAACTGGCTATGCTGCTTTACAGCCAAAATGACTTATTAGGCTTCATTACGCATTATACAACAAATGAAACCCTGGATGAAAAATTTCAATCCGGGGTATCAGAATATTGGAAAACCCATTACACATTTGGCCGGAAGAGCAGCTCAAAAGAAAAACCTTTGGGTAAAGAAGCGCTAGACAGCATAAAAATTAACACCCTGGCCCCCTGGCTTTTTTTCTATGGAAAACTAAACAATAAACAGGAATATACTGACAAGGCTGTAAATATTCTGGAACATACAAGGGCAGAAAAAAATACCATTACTAATTACTGGGCTGCTCAAAAAATAACTCCTTTGCATGCCGGTCAATCACAGGCATTAATTCAACTTACGAATGAATATTGCAAACCCCGTGGATGCTTATTTTGTCACATTGGTAACCGGATAATTACATCAAAAACACGAATTTAACCAGGGATAACCCGATTAAGTTTATCACATCCGGGCTTTTTTATTTCAAGTTAACCGCTTAAATTTAACATGTGCCATTCAGCTGAAACAACCATGAACATAGAACAAAATATTTTTTACATATCATTTGTAATTCAAAAAAATGTCATACCTTTGCAAATCTTTAAAGAAGATAAAAAGAATTTAAATAAATAAAAGTCAT
>CAZZBU010000067.1:0-21361 GCA_964652315.1 uncultured Bacteroidales bacterium | reverse complement strand
GGATCCTTGGCGCAAAACCCCACCCACTACCCCACGCCGGGAACAGAGCCGGTTGAATTTTCCCCAGGCAGGATCATCGTCTACCTAATTATCCCAATACTTTTGGTAGGTGTAGTCTGGTGGCAGGCAAGAAAACGAAGACAAAGAAACAAGAAAGGCTCCCAGTCAGGTTTATAAGTTTGCCTCCCCTTGATTACACCTGCCCTTCCGCATTAGCAGAACAGACTCTAATGGTAAAAGTCGTTCCACCATGCGGGCTGCTACTTTTAAGGAACTTAGCGGAGCATTCTCATAGCCTGTTATTGTAGCAATAGCCTATTCAGGATGCCGGAAAGATATCCACAAATGTGTTAAAAAACTTCGAAGGCTTGAAAAAAGGGTTATTCATAATGCATCATTCCACCAGTATTTTTTTTATTCCTACCCCGTCCAACAAAATAAAATAAATGCCTGGCTGCAGGCTATGAGCGATTTTTTCATTTTTATTTAATACCCGCTGACTCAATACAACCTTTCCTGTAACATCTAAAATTTGCAGGTTTTTTTCTAAACCCGATTCATTTACACTAATGTTAATGATTCTATCCGAAGGATTAGGCCATACTTTTATACCGGCCGATGCAACAGATAGTGATTTTCGGCTGGTAGTTTCATCCGCTTTTTTAAGTGAAATAATGCTATGCGTGAATGGATCGGTATTTGACCAACTTTCGCCATTGGTAGCAATATAAATGGTTCCATCCGGACCGCTTTCAATATCGCGCAACCGGCCCCATTCATTGGTGAAATAGTGAGTTTCAGAAACCACTGAAGTACCGGACTCATCCAGCTCCAGCTTAACAATTTTTTTGTCTTTGAGTACCGACATTAAAAATGTTCCCTTAAATTCGGGAAGGGCGTCATGATTGTAATAAATTAAATCCGAAGGTGCAATGGTTGGCGTCCAGGCCACCAGAGGCTCCACCACATTAGAGTCAGCACAATATGCTTCTTCTGTGGCATTATCGCAAAACCCGTGCACATCGGGCCAGCCGTAGTTTCTTCCTTTCATGACGATTTGAAACTCGTCATCGCTGGAAGGACCATGCTCTGAGCTATATAACGTACCATCCGGGTGAAAGTGAAGCCCCTGTGGATTCCGATGCCCCCAGCTGTAAACCGGGCTTCCTGAAACAGGGTTATCCTCTGGTATACTTCCATCCAACTCCATGCGTAATATTTTACCTGCCAGACTTGATACATCTTGTGAAAAGGAGGTATTCCGGGCATCGCCCGTGCTCATAAATAGTTTCCGGTCGGGCGAAATAACCAACCTGCTGCCATCATGGGTGTTATTGCCCGGGATATTATCCAGCAAAATTTCCTCATGCTGCAAAGCGCTTTCAGAATAGGTATACCTGACAAGCCTTTCTGTTATGCTATTATTATCCAGGTAGGTATATACCGTGTACACATAAGTACTATCCGGAAAATCGGGATGTAATACCAGCCCCAACAATCCAGATTCAGAAGCCTGATACACTTTATCCGTTATATCTAAAAGGATTTCACGGGATTTATTCACCGGATCTACGCGGCTTATTAACCCATGCCGTTCAGTCATCCAAATGTGGTCATCCGGTCCCCAATGAATTTCCCAGGGCACGTTGAGTCCGGTAATAATGGTATCTACTTCCAGGGTTGTCGAATCCAGTTCTATCTGTGATTGACTCCGGAGATTAAGGCTGAATATCAGAAAAATTAGTAAAGCAAAAAATATATATTTAAGTTTCATTCCGTCAGTGTATTGATGACTATATATCTTAACAAACCGGAATGAAACTTGTTTTGAATTAGTGATTCTATGAATTCAGAATACTATTAATCTGTTTGCCTACGATACTAAAAACAGATAACGCTTGTGGTTGATTCGTATTTGGTGTAAATTTGCATCAAATATTGATGATTATGCCCAGACAAAGTATTTCATTTTCAGAACCTAATGACGCGTGGTTAAAATCACAAGTAGACAGTAAAGAGTATTCAAGCAAAAGTGAACTTGTTAACGATTTAATAAGGCAGGCCCGAAAACAGCATGTTCAGGTAGATTGGCTCAGAGCAAAACTTGAAAATTCCGAAAAAAGTGGATTTACCAATGACACAAAAGAACAGATATTGAAGGAATCAAAGTCGTTGCTTAATGGCTAAATACAAAATAAGTAATTCTGCTAAGGAAGATCTGATAAGAATTCATCGATATGGCGTAAAAAAACTTGGAACTATCCAGGCTGATAAATACTTTAATACCTTTTTTGAATACTTTGAGATTATTGCTCAAAGACCATATTCTTTTGAATCAGTTGATTATATAAAAAATGGATATCGGAGATGTTCATGTGGTTCAGATAGTATTTACTACAGGATACCAGACAATGTAGTTGAGATTATGGCTATCATAGGGATGCAGGATTTGAATAATATTTTATGGATATCGGATTATTAACCTAAAATTTAAGATATTTAATTTGCATAGGACTTCATTTTTTGTCTTGACACAAAAAACGAAGCAAAAAAAGTCAAGGTTTTACCCGCTTCTCTCAAAAAACTACGGTCATTTGACTCAAATCGTTTAAACTCGCTGCGCTCAAACAAAAACGATTTTTAACCGTCAAATGAGCCTTGTTTTTTGGTTCATCGGCTGAGACCATTCTTAATATATTTTCTCATAGTTGAGCTCCTAAACTATTCATAATAAAAATAGGCTTTTGGTCTAAAATCCGATACTCGTTTAATATATTTTAATGGAACTGGTAAATACCGCAAACATAATAAAACAAGTTTCACTCCGTCAGTGTTTTGATGACTATATCATCTTAACAACATGGAATGAAACTTGTTTAAAATCTTCTGTAACAGGACTAATCCTGTTCTTCTCCCAATAAATCCATCACTGCATTCACCAGGTAAATGTATGGCGCACCTACAGTAATGACGTATTCATTCTCACCCCAAAGAAATGGCCAGTCTTCCTTGTTTTCCGGAAAATCGGGTTTCAGGATCAATACACCGGGAACAATACCGCCCGGAATGTATGAAAAATCTGCCCGGTTCATGCCATACGCTACTTTTTTGGAATGCAGCCCTACACCCGATACAAAAGAAATGTTTGAATCAGGATGGGTACCAAAGATGTAGTTTAATCCGCGGAACACATAATCCTTATCAATCAGATCCGGAAATGTTTTATATAACAGGTAGTTGCTGTTCGCCTGGCCAATGATGCCCCCGTTACCAGCCCATCCGCCTTCTGTAATGTTTACGCCAAAAGGATTGGCCTGATTGATTTCGGGAAGTTGTTCAGCATATATTTCTGCGGCCTTCCTTACTTCAGCTTTAAAATCATCGTCCATTTCAGGCAGTATCCTAAGCATTAAACCCATGTACCTTCCAAAACCATCTTTAATCTCCGGCCATGTTTCACGAATATGATTGGCATATTTTTCATCTCCTGTGGCTTTTAGCAGCTCAACTGCCGCACGGGTCTGTTCCAGAAGCAACGGGCCACCGGTGGTATTACCCACATAAAAAATATCCGGTTCCTGACTTTGCTCTTCGTCCCAAACCTTAAGGGCTACAGAAAGGCATTCATTGGCCAGGGTGTCATTATACCCTTTCAGTGCACGGCCGGCAGCGGCCAACGCTGCAATGGAACCGTAGTTTAAAGGCGTTGATTTGCTGGTAAAGGCCCAGCGATCGTCAAACACGCCACTGTAATACCCATCGGACTCGAGGCTGTCCATATCGGGATTATAGATGAGATTATCAGTCATGGTTAATCCATCACCAAGGTGGGTATATTGCGACAAATTGGGAACAATGATGCCCGGAATGGCATGGCCTACTGCTTTGTGTTGGGCCAGCAATTGTAACGTGCCATGCTCAATCTGCTGCAACACATCGGGTTTTCCATCAGGCCGGTGGATATCTACATATTTTCCTTCGTAACCAACAAAGGTTTCATCGCGGGTAATGTTAAAATCTTCCCAACAGTTAACCAGATTCATTACCGTGCTGTATTGTGATTGGGTACGAATATCAAAGTCCCCTGCATCATACCAGCCCCCTACATTCAGTCCGGGAATATGTTCGCCAGGCTCATAAGGCGTATCCGTTGTTGGTCCCTGGGCGTAGAGATCAAAATGCACGTGATCAACCGGAGCCTGCAGGGCATCATCCAGGTGAGAAGCACCATGCCATACGCGGTAAGCTTCGTTTACGAGCACATGATCCATCTGCACCGGAAAGAAAATATCCAGTGTGGGGTGCCATGCTGTTTCGTAAACCTTCTCGTCTATCATGATTGGGTTGGATTGCACATTGCCATATTCAATCATATAAACACCAGGTTCAGTAATAGATGAAAAATCAACGTGCGCATATTGATAGCGCTTATACTGCCCCCATTGCTGAACTGTTGGTGCCAGGACTTCTTTTTTAGTACCATCTTTTAAAACCTTCACGACAGTGGCTTGTTTCAGTATTTCATCATTCCTGTCAAGCTCTACTACAGCAACCTTTTTTTGTTCCGGATGATACCCCACCTGAGAATGGGCGATTACAGGCTCACGGATCCAACCCGGAATGGCAGAAGCCTGCACCTGCCATTCAATGACTTTGCCCGATCTATTACCGGGCATTACACTGCGAAGCACAAACCAGCCATTTTGAGCTTTATTTCTTCCATCATAAAGAAGCAGGGTGTTTTCTTCAGAAGAAATAGTCATTCGCCGTTCATCATCTTCCGGAGCGATTACTATCTGTGAGCCTTTGCCTATAGGCATAGGCTCTGTTTCTCCTTTATCATTATAGGTCATGGGACCTGATGGATATAACGGAAAACCGCTGATTTGGTCACCCATGATAAAGGTTTTTTCTGAGTATGCCGAGGGCAGGAACTCAAGATTAAACCCGGCTTTACCTACCATATTTTCAGGTAAGGGTTCTTCAAGATGAACGCTTATGGAAAGGCCTGAATCATTTGTTACGGTGTGTATCTGAAACTCAAATTCCGGATATTTCAAGTAAGCAATGACTTTTTGCTCTTCCCGAATCACCTCCTTACGGATGAACTCAGGGATTCGGTCCCACTGCTCCGGTGTAGGTTCCAACCGTACATCCCCATTGGTAACCGTACGTTTTCCGTGGTGAATCATTTCAATACCACTCATTTTGGAGTCACTGAAGTTATCATTGTACCAGTTATTGAATACCAGGATGTTCAGTCCCCGGGTTTCGTAGTATTCCAGGTCATTTAGTTTTAATTCATGTTGTTGTGCTAAAACGGTTGTGGTGGTCAACATAAGAAACAAAAAACGAAATAATCTCATACTTAAATTATTAGTTGTTATTATAATACTTTCAATTTTAAAAATAACTTGTCGAAGATATAAAATATTAGGGCAATTGGGAAATGGTGGATGTGGAATCTGACAAATACAAAATATAGATGGAATTATTATAAAAGTATTAATTTTATAAAAATCATCATGGTATTATTTGCAATCCCGAAGGGATTAAACCTTAAATAACCCCTATGAAATGCGGGGTAGATGACGATTAACAACAAAAACCCTGAAAGGGTTTAATATCTATTTTACAAATGAGCACTTACACACAAATCTTGTATCAAATTGTGTTTTCCACAAAAAACGGTGAAAACACCTTAATGGAAGCCGATCAAAAAAAGCTATATAACTATATTTGGGGCATCTTAAAAAATAAGAAGTGCCATTTGTACCAGATTGGCGGGATTGAAAACCATATACATATCGTTACCCACATTCATCCTATGGTAGCTCCTGCATTATTAGTAAAGGATATTAAACTTTCAACCATTGATATGATAAAGGCAGAAAGAATTTTCCCAACATTTAATGGGTGGCAGGATGGTTATGGGGCATTTACTTATTCCAATGATGCAAAAGATAACCTGGTGAAGTATGTGAAAAATCAGAAAGAACATCATAAAAGGGTTTCGTTTAAGGATGAATACAAAAGGTTACTGAATGAGCATGGAATTGAGTTCAATGAGAAGTATTTGTTGTAATAAATTAAACCCCATCCGGGGTTTGAGGACACTATATTGAAACAGACCCCGCATTGCGATGCGGGGCTATTTATGTTTAACCACTTCGTGGTTTTTGGAAATAAAAGTAAAATACATACATTCTAAATTCCTATGCAATCCCGAAGGGATTAAACCTTAAATAACCCCTATGAAATGCGGGGTAGATGACGATTAACAACAAAAACCCTGAAAGGGTTTAATTATTGTAAACAATCGCTTTTCCCAGTAGCTTCTGCAGTAAATCCTCTTCGGCCACATCAGTTGGGTTGAAGGCATCTGAATTCATATAATTCAAGATTGATTGATAATACTGCGCTGCTTCAGGTTCGTCCAATATTTTATCAAGTTGTGACATACAAACCAGCAGGTTACCTTCCCCAACCTTAAACTCAAAAAGCAACCCGTATTTGTTGTTTCGCTCCAGGTTGTCAATCATTTGAACAATGGGCCTGTAATCATTATCGGTAGCATTGAGGTTTAAGGAATTGCTGGCTTTAATAATAGAGAACCATTGCCAGTTGGTATGGAAATCTGTTGGGAAATCATTAAAAACAGCATGCTCCGGATCTGTTAATATACCCAGGGTTCCTGGAGAAACCGGTTTATTAGCCCATTCGCTGATGCCTTTAAACATGCCGTAATTCCAAAACTCTGAAATAAATAATCCTGGAACGCTGTTCTCCTTAACATCCTCGGTTGAAGGCATTAGTAATAGCTTTTCTCCCGCTTTTAGGGCAGTAAGTGTTTGTTTACCCAGCTTTTGGGTAATTAGCACCTTTTTATTAGCATCTTGTGGCTTGGTTACCGGATATACCCAAATGGGATAATCATTAGTATATTGATTGGATGCTGTCTCAACAAATAACTGCAATTTTTCAGCCTGTTGTATCATATCCAAAGAAAAACTTACTGTACCTATAGTCGTTAAACCTTCATTTTGGATTGTTTGATCAGCGAATGTACCCTGCTTAATCTTTTCTCCTGACTGATTGCGCAATTCCCAATTGACATTACCAGATAACGTCTTGTTGGAATAGTTGGCAATTACCAGTTCGGCAGCATAAGTTTCATTGTTTTGCCAGGTGTATTTTGGAAATTCAAGCAACAGCACTACATCATTACAGGATTGTAGCCAGTCTTCACGGGAAACAACCCCTTTGTCGTCCATAAAAGCATCCAGGATGCCAACCAGCGCTGTTCCCTGTCCTGGGAAATCCTGCAGATCGAGCAATTGAAATCCACCAAAACCACGGGTACGGATTGCTGCTTCCATCTCTGCCTTATAACACAGGGCTGACCAGGCTCCGGAAGCTTTTTGAAATTCTTTGTTTTGATCGAGCATGCCCGCTTCTTCAAGCCGATCGCGAAACACTTCAAAATTCCAGGCCCGCACAGGACCGGTGTATTTATCGATTTCATCATAATCAGGATATATCTGATACTGAGCTATTTCATGACTGACAATGGGCATATCCATTCGTTCAACAGAATAAGAAAAATCAAAATCAGTAGATGGTTCCTGTGTATTGAGTAATCCACCATCCCTGGAATCAGCATGAGCATGTGTTAACCGGGTATGTGAGAGAATGGTATCACCGTCAGACGGAGTACGTGCACACACAAAAAATTCAGCATAATCGCGGGGCCACATGTAACCAATGTTGTTATTTGAGCCAATGGCATAAAGCGGCCGGTCATCAAATTCCTTCAAAGCCACCATGTTTTGTTCCACACGATCGTGACCACTCCAAATTTCATTGCCTGGTGAAAACATCACAAAAGAAGGATGGTTGGCGTATTCTTTTAACATGGCATATCCTTCATTTCTTAACATCAACATGACGGAATCAGACTCCAGACCACCCCAAAAGGGTAACTCGGCCTGGAGGTAAATCCCTTCCTGATCAGCAGCTTCAAAAGCAGCTTTCGGCGGACAGTATGAATGAAACCGGTAATGATTAATCCCATAGGATTTGGCAATCCGGTAAACCCGGGCCCATCCTTCTCTATCCATAGGTACATGTCCGGTTTCAGGAAAAACTGCGGCTTCATGTTTCCCGCGCAGAAAAGTGGTTCTGCCATTTATCGTGAACTGAGTGCCTTCAACAGTAAAATTGCGCATTCCAAATTGAACGGTTTTGCTGTCGGCGATCTCATTATTTTTAATCACTGCTGTAAGCTCATATACTGGCTGGTTGTATTCATCCCACAACTGAAGGTTATCGCTTAGATCATATTCCAAAGATAAAATGGAGTCAACTGGAAATGTTGCTTTATGGGTTTGCAACTTGCTTGTTTTTTCACCGTCATTCATTTTCACCAATAGCTCAACATCCACATTGTCCAGGTCAAGTCTGTTTACTATACCAAGCTCCACGCGGGCTTTTTTATTTTCAACATCAGGATATACCTGTAAATTTGAGATATATGTCTTTGGCGTTGCAATAAGCTTTATATCACCGATAATGCCATTCCAGTTGGTTTGCGTGTCATCGGCATAAATGTGCACATGACCATACGGTGTTAACTCGTGGTTATTATCCACCCGGATGGTGATGACATGTTTGCCCGGAGTAAGGTAATCCGACACATCAAACTTCTGTGGGGCCTGCAATAACTTTGATTCTCCAATTAATTGATCATCAATCCAAATTGTAGTGACCTTTGTTCTTTCCAGCACCAAACGGATGTGTTTATCTTCGAAGTCAGCAGGGATTTCCACTTCCTTTCTGTACCAGGCCGGACCTTCATATTTATACACCCGGTTCAGGTGCATGGTGGTGGTATCTGTATTCCGGATTCCTTTTTGGTTCAGATCGGTAGTTCCTGGCAGGAGAATGGAATCATTCAGATCAGATAAATACCATTGTTCTGAAATACCGTTGTTTTCCTGGTCAAGCGCAAATTGCCATGTGCCACTTAAATCGATGCTTTTCCGGTATTGGGGAGATTGCTCCTGACAGGAAACCAACATTGTTACTGCAAACAAAAATGAAATAAAACGCATTGTTATATCGGGTATATAATTTTCGACTACTTAAAAACAATTTTAAAGACATTAGCCATCTCATCCAGGTCTGCTGAAGGTACATCAATAATAAAATCATCCTCTGTATAATTCCAGTTTACAGATGCATCTGATCCCACCAAGGAAATGGTTGCAACTTCTAATTGATTTTCTGCCAGTTGATTTGCAAATTCGCGCATAACGACTTGATCAACCGGTTTACCTAAAATTATGGCATACAAAACATCGTCCTTTGTTGTGTAACGAATATCTTTTTCAGAGTATTTTACTTTCAAAAAATCCTGGTGATTCTCAAAACTACCTTCAGGCTGGGTCGTAGGTCCTTCGCCATAGATATACCATGGACGGGTTCCATAAATGGCTTCCCCATTTTGCTTGATCCAGTCCCCCATCTCCAATAACACCTGTTTTTGGTTTTCAGGAATGACACCGTTTGACATGGGAGAAACATTAAGCAACAACACACCATTCTTGCTAACAATATCAGCCAATACATGAATCAAGTCAGCCGCAGGTTTCACATCCAGGTTTTCCGTATAGCACCAGCTCCCCATGCTAATGGTTTCATCGGTCATCCAGGCAGCTGTATCGATATCTCTTTTCCTGGATTTTTCGAGATCATCCACCGAAAAAGTAAGAGGCAGATCGTCTTGTTTTCGAACGATAACGACCTCTTTATTCCATTTCTCAGCCTGATTGAGGTAATAGGCCGCGAATTTCTGTCGATAGGACTCTGGAATCTCATCCAGCCAGGAATCAAACCACATAATATCCGGTTGATACTTTTCAGCTACTTCTTTTAATTTGCCGAGCCATACATTTTCCAGCCATTCCTCCTCCGGTATATTACCATACAAGTATTTTAATACGGAATCTTCAGAAGTTGTAGGATATCCAGTGATATACGGATAATGGCTGTTCCAGTGAATATTCCAATCGGGATTTTCATCTGTTTCAGTGTATGGTTGATCTGTATAACGCTGTAGATGGCGGGCGTGGTGAAAGGTAGTAATGAATTTCATGCCTTCATTGGTTATGGCCTCTTTCAGCTCGCCTGTAATATCCCTTTTTGGTCCCATATCACCGGCATTCCATGGAGTGACATCACTATCCCACATGGAAAACCCATCGTGGTGTTCGGCAACAGGACCTGCAAAACGTGCCCCGGCTTTTTTAAACAGGGCTGCCCATTCCGTTGCGTCAAAATTTTCAGCTTTGAAATCGGGTACAAAATCATGGTAACCAAACTCAGTTGGATGCCCGTAGGTTTCCACATGGTGTTGGTACTCATTGGTGCCTTTAATAAACATCAGCCGGGGATACCATTCTGTACCATAAGCCGGTACGGTATAAACTCCCCAGTGAAAGTAAATGCCAAATTTGGCATCCTTAAACCATTCCGGAGCAGGTTCATGTCCGGCAAGAGATTCCCATGTGGGTTCATAAGATTTGGTTTCTTCTTTTGTAGACTTGGTGTTGCATCCAAAAGAAAACAAAATAATTATCAAGACAAAAAAAACAAGTATTGATTTCATAGCATTATAATTATTAATATGTTGCAAATTAATTACTTAATCTCTTCATCATATACTACAGCTACTTTACCACAGCGGCCTTCATCCATGAGTTGATAAGCCTTATCTACATTATCCAGGGTAAATCGATGGGTAACCAAATTTTCCGGATGTATGTTCCACCTTACCAGACGCTCTACCAGTTCTTCCATACGCCAGATGTTGGTTACCCAGGAACCATGAATAGATATCTGATCGTGAATAATATCCGGGCTGGGGTTAAATTCAACGGTTCCCCCCTCACCTATCATTACATTCTTACCCCATTGACGGGTTGCGCGGATGGCTAATTGACGTCCACTTGTATGCCCTGAGCAATCTACTGTGCGTTCAAACCCTTTGCTGTGGTGGGAAGTGGCCATTACCTTCTGGAGTGTATCAGACTCAGATAAAAAGACATCATCGGCCAAATTCAATTCTTTTGCAATGTTACAACGTTCCTGAATGGTGTCGACACCTACAAGTTTGGTCGCGCCCAGGGCTTTTGCCAGCATCAGTGTGGCTAAGCCAACGGGACCAAGGCCAACAACCAGTACCTGATGATTGCCATTGATACCTATTTTCTCCAACCCTTCGTAAACAGTACCAAAGCCACAGGCTACCTGAGCGCCATCGGTGTAGGTGAGTTCATCGGGTAAAAGGACGCAGTCTTTTTCTTCGGCCAGGATGTACGGAGCCATACCCCCGTCACGCTGCCAGCCATAAGCTGCCCGGCTTGGACTGCTGCAGGAGATCATATACCCACGGCGGCAATCGTTACATACTCCACAGCCGGAAATATGATAGATAATCACCCGGTCACCTTTTTTGAATCGTTTCATGTTGGGCCCACATTGTACAATCTGTCCACAGGGCTCATGACCTGCTATTTTATTTTGATATGCTTCCGGTCCTTTACCCAGGTGTTCACGGTAGATGGCCCGGATATCGCTCCCACAAATGGTGGATGATTTTGTTTTAATCAGCACTTCTCCCGGTCCGGGTTCAGGTACAGGTACCTCTTTTACTTCTACTGTGCTGTTGCCGGGCAAATAAGCTGCTTTCATTGTTTTCATAATTTACTTATTTTACAATTTCACCATTCAAATCCCATAAATCTTCCCAACCCTTGGCACCTTCCCAAAGGAAAACCTGCCCTTTTATGAGCCGGGATCCTTTTTCTGCTTTCTTCATTGCTTTCATTTCATCATCAGTCAACGGATCGGACATGACAGCTAACAAATTACTCTTATAATTTTTAGGATTGACCGAGAAAGGTATAGGAATCTGCCCGTTTTGTACAGCCCACTTCATACACACGGCTGCCGGATGGATTCCATGATTTTTGGCGATTTCCTGTACTACCGGTTCTTCCATGTCTACAGCATCTTCGGTTGTCCGGTCGCGTTCAGGACGGTTCGGTGAACCAATGGGACTGTAACCAATGGGTTGAATATTTTTTTCTTTTAAATACTTCATCAATTCTTCCTGCTGAAAACAGGGATGCAATTCCAATTCATTGGCTACAGGCTTAATCTTCATCAGTGGCCAAACTGCCTCAAACTTTGGAATAGTCATATTCGACGTACCAATATGTTTCACCAGGCCTTTTTCCACCAGGGTTTCCATCTGACGCCAGGTATCCATAAATTCTTCCACACTGAAAGGCCTTGAATCCGGGTTTCGCGCATCAGGCCCACAACCCGGGGCATGATAATTCGGAAAAGGCCAGTGTACCAGATACAAATCAAGGTAATCGAGTTGAAGGTCCTTCAGCGATTGAAGGCAGGCTTTTTCAACCTCCCGGTGTTGATCATTCCAAACCTTGCTGGTAATCCAAAGATCTTCACGTGTTACAACGCATTCTTTGAACAATGCTGACAGCACTTCACCAATTTGTTTTTCGTTGCCATACACCGAGGCACAGTCGATATGCCTGTATCCAAAGCGGATGGCATCCTCTACTGCTTTTGCCACAGCCTCGTGTGATACATGATCGGAACCAAAGGTACCCAGTCCAATTGCCGGTATTTCTACTCCGTTGGAAAGCGTCATTTTTGGTACACGTTCGGATATATTATTTACCATAATACCATTTCTTTTTGATTAATAAATTCATCCTCTTATGTGCTTGTACACCAAAATGTTTTTGCACCCAAATGTGATATAATGAATCATTTTATATATTATTTAACGGACGTGCCTCCACGCCTTTAAACGTCATAATTATATCCTGGATGGTGCCATCTTTATTAAAATACATTTTGTCTATGCAGGTAACCCGGTGATCACGCCCCTTGTTAGGAATAGGCCTACGATGGTACACCATATACCATTCATCTGTACCTGGTATATGAATCACAGAGTTATGCCCTGCCCCGGTCGCCACAGTGGAGTCAGATTCCAGAATGGTACCAATGCGCTGATAAGGTCCGGTAACGCTGTCAGCAATCGCATAAGCTACCTTATAGGAATTATCTGCCCAATTGCCTTCTGACCTCATGAAATAATATTTTTGATTTCGTTTGAAAACAAAAGGTCCCTCAACGTAATGCTCCGGTGTAATTTCTTTGAATAAGTAAGAATGACAATTTTATGTATTGTAAGCATAGAACTATTGTATAAAGATTGGTTCATTACCAGCTGTAATTCCATTCTCATTAAAGGATTCAATGGTAAAATAGTAAGGCAGTTCAGCATTCAAACTACGGATCACCAGGGAAGTATCCTCATATACCAAATAATTATTGTATAATTTGTCATCCAGTATACCATAGCTAATGTTGTAGCCAATTGCATTTTCTGATGGCTGCCAGCTTAAGGTTACTTTGCGTTGATCACCCGGATCACGCAGCACATTCAGACTGGTAACAGCTTCGGGTTTCGCTCCTTTTCCGTTACCAAAGATTCTGAATCCGCTCAATGCCACATGGCCATCAGCCATAGATATGTTTTTTATACGCAAGTACTGACAGGTAACCTTTTCAGGTAGTTGAGTATAATCATGTGAATTATCCTCAGTGTTTTCTGATTTATCAATAAGCACTTCCCAGGTTGTTCCATCAGTAGATGATTCAATAACATACTTGTAGCTCAAACCAGCCTGGCGGCCAAAAGTATTGGTGTTTTGGTCTGCAAAATTTATCTGCACAGCATATACCTCGCAGGGGTTACCTAGATTAATGCTTGCCCATTCATCACTATTGCCAGATTCGGCAGCCCACCATGTTCGGATATCTTCATCCACCATATTGATGCCAGGCAGAGAATCAATGTTTGACGAAACTTCGACTTCTTTTTTATATGAAAGCAACATCCAACCAGGAAATATCTCAGAAGCATCTGCTATTCGTTTATCAGGAATGATGTGTGGATAGTCACCAAAACGGGTGGTGGCATGCATGATGTCGTCATCATCAAAAAAAGTTGGGTAAAGAGCCAGCCGGCGCTCAAAGACGTGTTTCTGCGAGATGGTAACCGTACCAATGTGCCAGTAGTTACCAAATTTATCAGTAAACGTGCTGCCATGCCCAGCTCCGGCAGCAAAACCTTCAGGCTTGTATGCAAAAGGGTTATGCTCTGCCAAATCAAAAGGTCCGAGTGGATTATCTGAAACATAAACGGCATCTGCATAACTTTTAAATTCTGTACCGGGACCGGCATACTGTAGGTAATATTTGCCTTTGTATTTGTTTACCCAGGGGCCTTCAATCCATGGCGCAGTTTTGGTGCGGGTGTTGTAATCACCGGGAACTTCCCAGCCTAAATCACCCGGATTGGCATAGGTTAAGGCTTTCGGTGCTGTCATAAACTCGAAATTGTGCTTGTAATCGATCTCCACACCAAACAGCGGCGCATCGTTGGAGCACCCCCAATACAGGTATAGACGGTTATCATCATCCAGATAGAAAGCCGGATCCCAGACGGGCATGTCAAGTTCCTCCACAGCAACCTCCCATTTTCCACTCAGGGGATCGGTGCTTTTATAAATCGTGCTTTTTTCGTTTGACGATCCAAGAAAATAAATGGTATCTCCAATGGTTACAGCCGTTGGAGCATATTCCTCAGTGGGTATTTCATCAGTTTCGATGAATGTCCAGCTTTTTAAATCATCAGTATGCCAATAGCCTCCGGATTTTGAAGCGAAAAGAAAATAGGTATCCCCAAATTTCGTCACTGTAGGATCTGCAGCTTCCCTACGTGAAGGTTCTTCGAGTTGAAATCGATAGGACAAATCCAGGGGGTTGCAAAAGGTAGTAATACCATCATTAGTTGGTTGCTTGTCTGTCGCACAGCTTGCAAGCAAGAAGGAAAGAGCCAGGAAAATAATTAGTTTTCTCATGTTAGTATTATATTTTGTTTAATAAATGATTCTATCTTAATTTCTTCCTTGAATATACAATCTTTTTGTTTTATCATCTCAATTAACAAATCGAACGACTTCTGAGCGATGAGCCTGGTTGGCTGATAGATCGATATAATGCCGGGATGGAATAATTCAAGGGGTTCTTCTCCACTAAATCCTGCCAGCCTAATATCATCAGAAATTGTAATATTCCGTTCTTTCAGTTCCATTAAAACGCCCATTAACAATACATTTGAATCGCAAAGGATGGCATCAGGCCTGGGATTATTATTCAAATAGTTGGATACCGCTCTTTTGCCATCTGCCATGGTAAAAGCCCGATCGATATTCAACGTAAGTACTTTATCTATCCCATATTTTTGCAATCCTTCAAGATAGGCTTCTCGCCGGTTATGAAATACATTTAAATGCTGTGGCCCAGATATATGCAAAATAGACCGGCAACCTTCCATAATGAAATGATCCATGACTTCGAGAATAGCTATTTTATTCTCGACAGTCACTTTAGAAACATCTATGTTATTCACTACCCTGTCGAATAAAACAAGCGGAATAGTAAACTCCTGCAATTTTTTCAAATGAGCAGAAGAGGTCGTTTCCATAGCCACGGAAGCAATTACCCCGGCCACATCGTGTTGGATAACAGTATCAATAATCCGCTCTTCATGTTCAATCTGCTCATTGGATTGGAATATGGAAACGATGTATCCTTGTTCAGTGGCCAGGTCAGTAAGATAGCTTACTATTCCTGAAAAAAAACTGTGATTGATGTTGGGTACGATAACCGCAATGACGTTTTTAGCTTCACCCCTTAGCTGCAATGCATTCATGTTAACCTGGTACCCATGTTTGCGGGTAAATTCAATTATCGCTTTACGAGTTGATTCCTTCACCCGATCATCATTCCGCAATGCCCTTGAAACAGTTGAATGATGCATGCCCAGGGCTTTGGCTATATCTTTTATGGTAATTCTGTTTGACAAATAGGCTACAATTGGATGAATTAAAAATGCTAAAATAATAAAAAATGCACACGTGTGAAATAAATGTTTCTTAAGAAAAAAATTCTTTGTTTTAATTTGAGGATAACTCAGGAATCAATAGTTCGAAGTAGCTTTTCTGCCGAACAGGCAGGCTACGCCCAAGCGGAGAATAATTATGAATAAAAGGATTGATTGTAAATATTATTAATTTTACCGTTATCAGAACTAACAGAAAGACACCTTGAATGATTAACAGAACTACGTATTTTATACTATTTGTTTTCTTGATGAATGTTGTAAGAGGACAAGATTTTTCAAGAAATTCATCGCATGAAATCAACATTGGCGCAGTATTCAGACAAAGCAAGGATTATTGCTTAAATAAAACCAGATATCAAGGGATTGGCTTTCAGGCTGGATATGCCTGGAAAAATGTTTCTCCTGAAAACATACATGACATTCAATTCGATACTAAATACAGCAAATTGGTAAACAGATATGATATTTTGCCTGCTTCATTTTATGTTTCTCCTGAACTTTCATATGGATATGCAAGGAATCTAACACCGGATAACTCTATATTAGATTCTTACATGGGCGGACAAATAAACATCCAGCCAAACTTGTGGTATTATGCAATGTGGGATGACAGTCATTTTTATTGGTTCACGAACAATAATCTAAGTTTATACAATCATACTTATTTGCCTTTGAAAAACAATTTCATTGAATTTACTCTGAGCATTCCGATTGTTGCCTTAGTTTCAAGACCTTCTGCGAGGCGGGATTATAAGATGGATAAAAGTGACTTGGATTATATTGTTGATAAGATGTATAGCAATTTGAAACTTCAAACCATAAACCGCTTTCATGGAGCTAAATTGAAAATCGGATATGCATACAGGATAAATTCAAAAGTTGCACACCGGATTGCTTATAGCTTTAATATTTCACGAATTGATACTCCTGATTCAAAAATACTGGTAACAATTGACCATGGATTACAAATGGTTTTAATATTGGATAAAAATGAAGAGTAATATTCTTATACTGTTGTTCCTGCTTTCAGCATCTTCGTGTATTGTTGACGAGAATGTAAAACTTAACAATAAAGAATATAATCCTGATGAATTAAATGACGGTTGGAAAATTTCAAATCCCGAAGCTGAACAAATATCTGCAGATGCAGTACATTCTCTATATCAAAAATTCTATTCAGAGAATGACTATGTTACAGCAATAAGCTTACTCATTGCAAAAAACGGCAAAATAGTAAGTGAAGGCTATTGTCGGGATAAAGCAGACAGGGATATATATCATCAAACTCAGTCTGTCACAAAGAGTATTACATCGTTAGTTTTTGGAGTTGCCTATGATAAAGGTTATTTTCCTAATCTTGACACTTCAATTGCAGAATATTTTCCCGATTATATTGACGCAACAAATCCACGCAAAGACATAATAATTAAACATTTGCTGACAATGAAATCAGGTCTTGATTTTGAGAATTCAGAAGACAGCGAGCAGTTAATAAATTACGAGGAAAACAGTGTAGCTTTTATTTTGCAAAAAGATTTGTTGCATACACCCGGTACAATTTTCAAGTATCATGACGGTTGTCCCCAGTTAATTTCGGCGATGATTGCGAAGGAAACGGGCATGTCAATGGCAGAATTTGCCGATACATTTTTATTCAAACCATTAGATATAATAAATTACCGATGGGATAACCATAAAGATGGCGTGACTTATGGAGCTAATAATCTTTGGTTGACCCCACGGGATATGTTAAAAATTGGTCAGCTCTGTGCGAACAAGGGAACCTGGAATGGTAAACAAATAGTATCGGAAGATTGGTTAAATATATCTACACAGATATATGCTACACCTACTTTAATAGGCCCTTATGGATACTATTGGTGGATTCGCCCTGATAATAATGCATTTTCAGCATCAGGAGTTGGAGGTCAATACATTTACATAATTCCAGAAAAAGCCTTAGTATTGGTTTTTACAGCAGAACCATATGCAAGTGATTTAATATCAACCCTGCAATGGGATTTAGAAAGTGAAATAGCACCATTGATACAATAACGTTTGCCAACAATGTATTTACAAAAGGCAAGATAGTAGTAAATTCAAGGTTTGTAGCCCGTTTCAACTTTGTAACGGTTTGATAAGTTTGATGCCCGCAAATATAGCTGGACTAGGTTAAATGATCCTACCAAACCAGAACACCATCAACCAATTAATGAAGTATACCATAAAATAGGGATTATAGAATATTTTAATGATACAGAAATTTCATTGAAATGCCTTTCCGGATACTTTTAATTATTTTTTGTGGTTGAAAATGAAAACAATACCCGCAAAATTTGTTTAAACACTAAAAGAAAGTCAATGCAAATATCCTTTACATACCTGGAACTCTCCAAAATATTCAACAAGTATATCGCCGATGCCGAAGAATCTGATGACGTGCAGTTTTCTTTTATCCCGATTGACAATGGTGTTAAAATAAAATTTTATCGCCTGAAGTGGAAAATATTTAATTTCAAAAAAAGCGTGCTTGCTGAAATCAGAAGGTTTAAAGATGGTGAGTTGGAAATCAAATTAGAAATCAGCGGATTTCTGATAAATCTCCTGAAAAAACTCTTTATGGATATGATTTTCAGGTTTTTGAAACGGAGCATGAAGGATGAAGAAGTTAATTTCACGGATTATGTGCAGGTTTCGAAATCGAAGATTTTTATTCAGGTGAATGATCTGCTAAAACTTATGGAAGTGCCTGTTTTTGTAAATGATTTACAGAGCAGTAATGATAAGCTGGAGCTTCAGGTCAGTATAGGATAAGCAAGGGTGTTTCATGATTTATTTTCCTTAATTGGGCAACTTCATGAACTTATCATATGTTACACCTATCAGGGCTAATAAAATAATCAAAACCAAAGCCCCCATTTGCCACAGGCTGTTTTCGAGGGTTGCAAGATACGCCCCTGAGAGAGCACCTAAGAAAGCCGTGATAAAAACATTCTTAGTTCGCCGATTCAACTCAATGGTAAAGGGTTCCTGGCAATACATGCAGTAATATTTGTTATCTTTTACGGAAAGGGCAAATTGGTTATAAAAATCGAGGATGGAATACCTGTATCCGCAATGCGGGCATGTGCGTAATTTTTGTTTCTTATCCATATCAATAGGTATCTCGTAGTTAGTTTTGTGAAACAACAATTGTAATACCAAAAATAATGCATTTTGACTAAACTGCATCCTATAGCTTGTTTGACAACAGTATACATTTTGTTTGAAAAAAACTATATTTACCTTTTGGAATGTTAACCCAGTCAAATGGTATTACTGGCCCAGCCTTGTATAGCCTAAATCATTTCGAAAGTACAAAACAAATACAATTAAAACTAAATATTTATTTAACTACTAATGACTATGAAAAAATCCCTTGCATTTTTTTTGTTTGTATTAATTTTTTGCAGCCCGTATCTATTTGCCCAGGGCAGTTACAACAACTTTAAAGTATCCATTTACACCCGTGCTTATGAAGTACAGAAAATGGAAGACAAACACTGGCTTGACTCAACCTGGCAGGTAATTTCATCGCAGATCAAACCAGATAAGATCTATCTTGAAACCCATCGCGATAAACTGATCGTTGATAAAAAGACCCTGCTAAATGCGAAAAAATTCTTTGAAAAACAAGGCCTTGAAGTAGCAGCCGGTATCACCTATACAATTGACGAAAGTAATCTTTTTGAGACGTATTGTTATTCAAAACCCGAACACAGGAAAAAAGTACAGGAAATCATTGAGTACTCTGCAGAACACTTTGATGAAGTGATTTTAGACGATTTCTTTTTTACCAGCTGTAAATGTGCGTTGTGTATGGAGCAAAAAGGTGATCGAAGCTGGTCGGATTATAGGTTGGAATTGATGACCGAAGCTACTAAAAGTCTGATAATGGGTCCAGCAAAAGCCGTCAATCCGGAGGTGAAAATTATTATAAAGTACCCCAACTGGTACGAGCATTTTCATGAGTTAGGCTTCAACCTGGAAACTCAACCGGCCCTGTATGACGGCCTTTATACCGGTACAGAAACCCGTGATGCCGTACGGAGCAATCAGCACCTGCAGCCCTACCTTGGCTACCTGGTATACAGGTATTACAATAACCTTAAGCCTGGTAAAAACGGCGGAGGCTGGGTAGACACCGGCGGTATGCGTTTTTATGACCGCTATGCAGAGCAGTTATGGCTTACCATTCTGGCCAAGGCCCCTGAAATGACCTTGTTTGATTATCGCCAGATGCTTTATCCCTTGCGCGATGGATGGATACCGGAATGGAGTGATGAAAAAACCAGCTTTAACTACGATGAGTTTTTGCCGGTAGCTGACAATGCTACTATGGCTAAAACAGCAGCTCATTCCCTCGATATTATTGATGAAGTGGCCGGCGCACTTGGAACCCCTTATGGAATAAAAACCTATAAACCTTTTCATTCCAATGGAGAAGATTTCCTTCAAAATTACCTGGGAATGATTGGTATCCCCATGGATTTGGTGCCGGAGTTTCCAAAAGATGAACCCATTATTCTGTTGACAGAGCAAGCCAAAAAAGACCCGGATATCGTGGAGAAAATAGAACAACAATTGCTTGATGGCAAGGATGTGGTGATTACCAGTGGATTGCTAAACACTTTACAGGATAGGGGTATTCGTAACCTGGTTAACCTGGAATATACTGACCGAAAGGCATTAGTCAGCGATTTTATGCTCAACCGGGAAATTATTGAGGGTGATTCTGAAATATTGATGCCTCAAATTCAATATTACACCAACGACTCATGGGAAATTGTATCGGGCATGGATGCCGGACTTGGCTGGCCGTTACTTCACATGGCAAGAGTGGCTGATGCTACTTTGTATTTGCTAACCATCCCTGAAAACTTTGCTGATTTATATAATCTGCCGGAAGAGGTGTTAAACCGGATTAGGGAAACACTCTGCGGACCCCTTAAGTTAACAATGAAAGGGGATTCGAAAGTGTCGCTCTTTCTTTATGACAATAATACTTTTGTTGTTGAATCCTTCAACGATGAACCCGTAACCATCGATTTGGTATTTGATGAAAAACCGGTTTCCATTACTGAGATTGCAACAGAAGGTGTGCTGGAGGTGAAAATTATTCCGGAAATAAAATACTGGGGAAGAGTTTATTCACCTGAAAAATACAGTTATACCATTACCCTGCCCACGCATTCATTCAGGGCTTTCAAAGTAAACAGATAGTGTTGAGTTGTGCTTTTATAAATT
>CAZZBU010000066.1:0-21458 GCA_964652315.1 uncultured Bacteroidales bacterium | reverse complement strand
ATGGCCTGCCAAAACTGTGGCGCTACTGTACAGTACCACAGGGTTTGTCATGAATGTGGCCACTACAAAGGAAAATTAGCGATTGAAAAAGAAATTACAGCTTAACAGCTGATACTTTTTCAGCAATTCAATGAAAATAGGCCTTGATATTTTTGGGGGAGATTATGCTCCGGATGCCATACTTGGAGGAGCCATACAGGCTTACCATGAAATGGAACCCGGCGTGAAAATTGTGCTTATTGGTAATGAAACGGATGTTTTTGCCTATTGCAAAAAAAATGGTTTTGATGCCGGCAATTTTGAAATCGTTCATACCGAATCAGCAATTGGTATGGGTGAGCATCCTGCAAAAAGCTTTGCCCAAAAGAGAGATTCCAGCATTGTAAAAGGGTTTTATCTTTTACAACAAGAAATGATAGATGTGTTTGCCAGTGCAGGCAATACAGGAGCCATGCTTGTCGGTGCCATGCAGGTGGTTAAATCCATCCCTGGTGTAATCCGTCCAAGCATTGCCGCCGCTATTCCACGCCTGTCAGATAGCCCTACTATTTTAGTTGATGTAGGGATAAATGTTGACTGCAAACCCGATGTACTGTACCAGTATGCGATTCTCGGCTCTTTATACGCCGAACATGTATACAACATCCATAATCCGCGAGTGGGATTACTTAACATCGGCTCTGAAGAAGAAAAAGGAAACCTGCTCTCGAAAACCACCTTTCAGGCCATGAAAGGTACAAATGAGTTTAATTTCATTGGAAATGTCGAAGGCAATGATTTTTTCAGCGAAAAAGTGGATGTCATTGTTTGCGACGGTTTTGTAGGTAATGTGCTGCTAAAACAAGCAGAAGCCGTTTACCGGCTTATCCGTCAACGCAACATCGTAGATGATTTTTTTGAGAAATTCAATTTTGAAAACATTGGCGGAACCCCGGTACTGGGTATCAATGCACCGGTAATCATCGGCCACGGAATATCCAATGAAAAGGCCATAAAAAATATGATATTACATGCCAGGGAAATGGTAATAGCCAATCTTCCTGACAAAATAAAACAAGCTTTTAAATGACAAAGATTAACGCGGCAATAACCGGAATAGAGGCTTATTTACCCGATTATATATTAACCAATGATGAGCTGAGTACCATGGTCGATACATCGGACGAATGGATTATGCAGCGCATTGGAATTAAAGAACGACGAATCCTGAAAGGACCAGGCAAAGCTACCTCGGACATGGGAGCTGAAGCAGTGAAAAAACTGCTGAAAAAGACGAATACAAATCCGGATGATGTGGATTTATTGCTATGCTCCACAATCACATCCGACATGCACTTCCCATCAACAGCAAACCTGATCAGTTACAAAGCCGGAATCAATAATGCATTTGGTTTTGACCTGAGCGCTGCCTGTTCGGGTTTCTTGTACGGACTGGAAACAGCCAGGAATTTTGTCGCATCCGGAATGTATAAAAAAGTGATCCTTGTAGCTTCCGATATGATGTCGGCCATTACGGATTATACCGATCGCACCACCTGCCCTCTTTTTGGTGATGCCGGCACGGCTGTGCTCATTGAGCCTACCCTGGAAGACGTAGGTATAATGGACAGCATCCTCCAAATGGACGGTTCCGGGTCTCCTCATCTTAAAATGAAAGCCGGCGGATCGCTCAGACCACCTTCTCATGAAACGGTGGATGCCCGCGAACACTTCGTATATCAGGAAGGTCAGACTGTATTTAAGGTAGCTGTCTCTAAAATGGCGGACGTTTCTGTTGAAATGATGAAAAAACACAACCTTACAGCAGATGACCTGGCATACCTGGTACCTCATCAGGCCAATATGCGGATTATAGAAGCTACGGCACGGCGCATGGGACTGGCCAGGGAAAAAGTAATGATCAACATTGAAAGATACGGAAACACAACGGCTGCAACTATCCCACTCTGCCTTTGGGAATGGGAAAGCAAATTGAAAAAAGGCGATAATCTAATCCTGGCAGCATTCGGAGGGGGGTTTACCTGGGGATCTGTTTATGTAAAATGGGCCTATTAAAGGACCTTTTGCATCTATCCTTAAGTACAATTTAATAAAGCTTATTATTTTAATTCAGTATAAATTTACATTTCCTTTTTTATCTTTGTAAAGGAAACAAAGCAATTGATAGTACTAACCTCAGAAATCCATCTGGCTTATGGCAAAAGTTATTGAAGCTGACGCAACAGCACATAATAAGATTAGCAACGGAACCACCATCAATGGTGATATTTCATCTGCTAGTGATATCCGCCTTGACGGTACCTTAATCGGAAATCTTACTACAAAAGGAAAAGTAGTAGTTGGTGAAACCGGCAAGGTCAGAGGCGAAATAACCTGCAAAAACTCCGATATTGAAGGAAAGTTAGAAGGTAAAATTAATGTAAGTGAATTGCTCTCATTAAAAGCTACCTCTGATATCCAGGGCGATATCGTTGCCAGTAAATTAGCCATTGAACCCGGAGCTAAGTTTACCGGTAACTGTAACATGTCAGGTGAATCCATTATGAGAAATGCAGAAGGATCCGGACAAAAACAAAAAGAAGAACCTGGAAAACCTAAATAAAGGCCTTCAAAGCTACGCCAAATATTCTGCCCTGGCTTTCCAGATGGTTATTATCATGCTTGCCGGCGTTTTTGGCGGAATCAAACTTGACGAAATCACCGGCCTGGGATTTCCGGTATTCACTGTAGTGCTTTCCCTGGCTGCAGTTGGGCTTGCATTGTATTATGCATTGAAAGACCTTTGAAAATGAGCATTCCAACAGGTTCTCTCATAACATCATTTATTCAGAAGACGCTGGTTATAACCCTGATTACTGCCGGTGTTGGTGCAATTTTGTTCATGACTGTACTTAAACCCTATTTTTTACTGGTTTATATCCCGCTTCTTTTTTTTATTGCCTTATTAACCCTGATCACAGGAGTTACCTTAATTAAGTCGCTGACACGCCAGCCAAAACGATTTGTGAATCACTATTTTCTTTCCATCATCATAAAATTCTTTGCCTATCTCATTTTTTTTGTCCTTTTTATATTTAACAACAGAGCGAATGCCCTTCCTTTTACCCTGACGTTTTTTGGTCTGTATATCATTTATACCACCTTTGAATTAACCCAGGTATTAAAATTTACAAAAATTAAACCCTGAAATATTTCGTTAATCGGAAAAACTTTTATTACTTTTAGTCTACTTTTAGATTGAGAAGGAATTAGTGAAAGCGATTATAGAAAAATAAGATGAGAAAACTGGCTTTTGTGTGTTTGATGTTTGTATTAACCGGTATGGCTGCGTTTATCCATGCATCAGAATCCGGCAAACAGCAAACAGCAACCCAGGAGGAACACCACGGGGCCCCTCATACAGAACATGAAGAAGAAAAAGGCTTTGAGGCCGGTAAATTCATGTTCGACCACATTGCCGATGCTTACGAATGGCACATTTTAACGTTTAACGGAAAGCATGTTTCCCTGCCATTACCTGTAATTCTTTACAGCAAAAACGAAGGACTGGTAACGTTTATGTCGGGCAAATTACATCACGGTCATAGCGATGTTCAAGTGGGTAACAGCATCTTCAGAGTAGCTGAAGAAGGCCATAAATACGACGGCAAAATTATTGAAGTAGGACCAGACCATGAGGTAACAAAACCTTTTGATATTTCCATAACCAAAAATATTGCCTCGCTTTTCTTTAGTGTCATCATCATCCTTTGGATATTTTTAAGCATCGCAAAACGGTACAGACAAAATCCGGTCGCCCCCCCAAGAGGTTTTCAATCATTGCTTGAGCCCATTATTCTGTTTATCCGCGATGAAGTGGCCAAACCTTCAATTGGAAAAAAATATGACCGCTTTTTACCCTTTTTGCTTACCCTGTTTTTCTTCATCTGGATTAACAATATGCTGGGGCTTGTCCCAATTATTCCCGGTGGTGCAAACCTCACCGGGAACATCTCAGTTACCCTTGTACTTGCCCTGTTTACATTTTTGGTAGTAACTTTTAGTGGGAACAGAAATTACTGGAAACACATGTTCAACACTCCGGGTGTACCGCTTTGGTTAAAACTACCCATTCCGCTTATGCCTCTGATAGAAGTGTTTGGTGCATTTACGAAACCTTTTGTTCTTATGGTGCGTTTATTTGCAAACATCACAGCAGGACATATCATCGTATTGGGGTTCCTGAGCCTAATCTTCCTTTTTGGGGATAAAAATCCGGCTGTTGGTTTTGCCGTGGCGCCGGTTACAATAATGTTCAATATTTTCATGGGCCTGCTTGAATTGCTGGTCGCTTTTATTCAGGCTTATGTATTTACGTTCCTGTCGGCTCTGTATATTGGTATGGCGGTAGAAGAACATCACTAAGCCTTGTGCAGAAAAATAAAATCAGCAAGGCTGATTAAACTGAAATAAGAAGGTTGTTCTTTGGATTTTTTTTTGACAAGTTTTTCGTTTAATTAAATACGTATCATTATGTTAACATTAGCTGTATTGTTACAAACTGCAGTTGCAGGTGTTGGACTGGCAAAATTCGGAGCTGCCCTGGGCGCTGCTATCACAGTGATTGGCGCTGCTATTGGTATTGGCCGTATTGGCAGTAATGCCATGGAAGCCATAGCCCGTCAGCCTGAAGCCGCCGGTGATGTTCGATCGAACATGATCGTTGCTGCCGCCCTTATCGAAGGTGTGGCGCTTTTTGCAGTGATTGTCTGTCTGCTGGCAGTATTGTAGATGATTTTGCTCCCCAAAATTTAGCGGTTGGCTAAACCGGGGAGCATTTCTTTGTAAAAAAGTAAAACATTCATTATGCAACTTATTACTCCCGATTTAGGTGCCATTTTCTGGATGGTGATTGTTTTTGGCCTTCTTCTTTATATTCTTGGAAAGTATGCATGGAAACCTATTGTAGACGCGCTCAAACAGCGCGAATACTCCATCGAATCAGCGCTCAACGCGGCTGAAAAAGCGCGTGAAGACATTTCTAAGATGGAAGCAAAACACGAAAAAATACTTGAGCAGGCCAAAGAAGAACGCGATACACTTTTAAAAGAAGCCCGCGAAATGAAATCACAATTAATAACCGAGGCAAAAGAAAATGCTGGTGAAGAGGCTAAAAAGATTATCTCAGCAGCCCGGGCCAGCATGGAAAACGAAAAAGTTGCTCTCCTTAACGATATCCGCAAACAGGTTGCATCCTTCTCTGTGGAAATTGCTGAAAAAATCCTAAGGGATAAACTCTCAGGCGATGAAGAGCAAAAAGAAATGGTGAGAAAAATGGTTAAGGAAGTAAAATTAAATTAAACAGGGATAATGAACGAAAGCCATATCGCCATACGATATGCCAAAGCCCTGTTTGAGCTGGCTAAGGAAAAAAATATCCTTGACAGGGTCTACAAGGATATTTTATTGGTAAAAAATACCCTCAGTGAAAATGCTGGGCTGAAAAACATCCTGAAAAACCCTGTAATACCGGAATCCGGCAAGCAAAAGATATTGTATGCCATATTTTCCAGTCATGTTGCGGTTGAATCCCTGCGTTTTTTGGATATTATTCTTAAAAATAAACGGGAAACTTATATTGAATCTATTTCACGTGATTTCATTAATGCGTATAAAAACGAAAAAGGTATTAAAACAGTCAGATTAACCACTGCTGTGGCTGTCTCTGAAGAAGTGAAACAAGAGCTGGGCGGTATGGTAGCCAAAACCCTGCAATGCACCACTGAATTTGAAACTGAAATCAATCCGGATATCATAGGAGGATTTATTCTGCGCATCCAGGATATGCAATACAATGCCAGTGTAAGAGAACAGTTAAACAAAATAAGACAATCATTGACAAAAATATAACAGGTAAATTAAAGTATAAATAATTAATAACATGGCAGGAATTAAACCTTCAGAAGTATCCGAAATACTGAAAAAGCAAATCGAAGGTCTTACTACCGATATTGAACTCGAAGAAGTAGGGACTGTTCTGGAAGTTGGCGATGGAATTGCACGTATTTACGGACTGCAGAACGTTCAAGCCAATGAACTTATTGAATTTGAAAATGGCATTAAAGGCATTGTGCTTAATCTGGAACAGGATAATGTCGGTGCTGTGCTTCTGGGTTCCTCCGAAAGCATCAGGGAGGGCGATTCTGTAAAACGTACCAAAAGAATTGCATCCATCCGGGTTGGCGAAGGGTTGCTGGGACGGATTATTAATACCATTGGCGATCCTATCGACGGAAAAGGTCCGGTATCGGGCAAAACATACGAAATGCCGCTGGAGCGGAAAGCTCCCGGCGTAATCTACCGTCAGCCGGTGAATGAACCCCTTCAGACAGGGATTAAAGCTATCGATGCCATGATACCCATTGGCCGGGGGCAACGTGAGCTCATCATCGGCGACCGTCAGACCGGTAAAACCGCCATTGCCATTGATACCATCATCAATCAAAAAGAGTTTTTCGATAAAGGAAATCCTGTATATTGTATTTATGTTGCTATTGGGCAAAAAAACTCCAGTGTTGCCAACATTGCCAATACCCTGGCCAAACATGGCGCTATGGATTATACGGTCATTGTGGCGGCATCAGCATCCGATCCGGCTGCCATGCAATTTTATGCCCCGTTTGCAGGAGCTTCCATCGGCGAATTTTTCCGTGATACCGGACGTCCGGCCTTGATTATTTTCGACGATTTATCCAAGCAGGCCGTTTCGTACCGCGAGGTTTCATTGCTGCTCAGAAGGCCTCCCGGACGGGAAGCTTATCCGGGCGATGTGTTTTACCTCCATTCAAGGCTGCTTGAGCGGGCAGCGAAAATCATTGAATCGGATGAAATTGCCCAACAAATGAATGACCTGCCTGAATCCATTAAACCCCTTGTTAAAGGTGGTGGCTCCTTGACTGCGCTGCCCATCATTGAAACCCAGGCAGGGGACGTATCGGCCTATATTCCTACAAACGTTATTTCCATTACCGACGGACAAATATTCCTTGAATACAACCTGTTCAACGCAGGTATCCGTCCGGCCATCAATGTGGGTATATCGGTTTCCCGTGTGGGTGGTAATGCGCAGATTAAATCCATGAAAAAAGTGGCCGGTACCCTTAAACTCGACCAGGCCCAGTATCGTGAGCTGGAAGCCTTCTCAAAATTTGGTTCCGATCTGGATGCTGCTACCCTCGCCGTGCTTGACAAAGGAGCTAAAAATGTTGAACTTCTGAAACAAGGTCAATATTCTCCTGTAAAAGTAGAGCATCAGATAGCTTCGATATACTGCGGTACAAAAGGATTGCTCCGGAATGTGCCGATCGGAAAAGTGAAGGAATTTGAAGCAGAATATATTGATTATCTGGAATTAAGGCATCGCAACATGCTGGATATGCTGCGCGAAGGTAAACTTACTGACGAAGCCATTGAGATTATGGAAAAAACCGCAAAGGAGATTTCCGAAAAATATAAAGAACAATAAAAAGAGCAACGCATGGCGAACCTGAAGGAAATACGTACCCGAATTGGTTCAATAAAATCTACCCGGCAAATCACCAGTGCCATGAAAATGGTATCTGCTGCCAAGTTGAGAAAGGCACAGGATGCAGTTATTCAGATGCGCCCCTATGCGGGAAAACTGCAAGAGATCCTCAGCAATGTTAGCAATAGCCTTGACCATAAAGAGGAAAATGTTTACGGGGCGCTTCGGGAAATCAACCGCGTATTGCTGATTGTTATTACTTCAAATAAAGGACTTTGTGGTGCTTTTAACAGCAATGTTATTAAGCTGGTTCAACAGCACATTAAGAATACTTATGCTGTTCTGCATGTCCAAAATAAGGTTGATATCATTACCATCGGTAAAAAAGGCAATGATTTTTTAAAAATCCGTGAATATGATATCCTTGAAAACCACTCTGAACTATTTGATAATCTGAGTTTTGAAAATGTATTGCCTCTGATTGAAAAAATCATGCGTTCCTTTGTGGAAGAAAAATACGATAAGGTTGAAATCATTTACAATCAATTTAAAAATGCAGCTGTCCAGGAAGCTATGATAGAACCCTTTCTTCCATTGACCCAACCCGAAGATGAAATGGATTATATCGAAACAACATCAGCACACTACATCTTTGAGCCCACCAAAGAATACATTATTCATGAACTTATTCCAAAATCATTAAAAATCCAGTTTTATAAAACTCTTCTGGATTCACATGCTGCTGAACATGGAGCGCGTATGACAGCCATGCATAAAGCTACCGATAATGCTACTGACCTGTTAAAAGAACTTACTGTAACTTATAACAAGGCACGTCAGGCAAGCATTACCAATGAAATATTGGAAATTGTGGGAGGGGCTGAAGCGCTTAATAAGGGATAGAACAAGCGGATCTTTTTTGTGAGCAAGAGACTTTATTATATCTTCAAGAATTCTCAGTATATAAGGGTAAGGTGAAAATAAAACGGCTGCCTTTTTCAGGCTCGCTTTCAACCCAAATATTGCCATTATTCTTCTCAACAAATTCTTTACAAAGGATCAAACCGAGCCCGGTCCCTTCTTCACCCTCTGTTCCTTTTTCTGATTCGCTGCACTCAATCTTAAAGAGTTTTTCTGCATCTTCCGGCATAATACCTATTCCATGATCCTGAACTACTATCCTGCCCTGGTTGTCATCGTGTTTTTCTGCACTAATGATAATCTCAGATCCCCGGTTTGAAAATTTAATGGCATTGGTAATCAGGTTGCGCAGCACGGTATTGACCATATCCTCATCACAATAAACCGATATGTCCTGCGCCAGCTCCCTGGTAAGGGTAATGTTTTTATTATTGGCTATTTCGCCAGTCACTTCAATGTTGTGTGCTATTAATTCATCCAAAGATACCCGCCCTGGCAGATATCTGAGGGAACCATTTTGTGACCTCGACCAGTCAAGCAGATTTTCAAGCAATTCAAATCCGTGTTTCGAGGCGGAAAAAATGATTTTTGCATAATGCTTTACCTTTTCAATGTCGTTTTGGCTGGCCTTACGTTGAATAAGCTCTGTGAATCCCATAATGCTACCAAACGGATTTTTAAGGTCATGGGCAATAATTGAAAAGAATTTATCTTTTGTAGCATTCAAATCAAGAAGCTCTTTTTCCGATTCCAACAAGGCTTTCTCCGCCAACCTTCTGTCAGTAATATCCCTGAAAATAATAAACGTACCCTCTGGAATGTCATGCTCGTTTAAAAAGGAAGTGGTGGTAATCAGAAGGTATTTTTTCTCTTCATTCCGGCTGTAAATTTCAATTTCGTAAGAATGATGTTTTTGCTGATTATCCTGATGCAACAGATCATCAACAATTTCATTGTCCCCGTCCAAAAAGAAGTCTCTGATGGAACGCCCCCTAAGACTGCCGTTTTTTACGCCAAATATATTTTCAGCGGCTCTGTTTGAAAATGTAAATACCCCAAACCTGTCGATGATACCAATGCCTTCTCCCTGGTTCTCAACCAACCTTCGATATTTCTCTTCACTAGCCCTTAACTCTTTTTCAACCCGCTTAAGTTCAGAAATATCCCTTGAAATATTGGCTGTACCTATGAGTTTACCATCCTTGTCAAAAATAGGGAACTTGCGTACGAGGGTATCAATAATACGGCCATCGTGGAAAATAAAAAATTCCTCACGCTCAATGTATTCTCCCGGATTCAGCTTCTGTGCTGCCCGATCGTCTTTCATGTATTGACGCACATGTTCGTGATCGCCAAACAATTCCATATCTGTCTTGCCCAGTACTTCATGAATGTCAGTTTTACCAACCGATTTTACAAGAGATTTATTCGCGCCGATAATCCTTAAATCAAGATCTTTGATGGTTGAAACATCATCGCTGTGATCCAGGATGGTAGCCAACAACCGTGCATGTTTCTCTGATTCTAATATGCCGGTTTTATTATGAATATTGGTGACAAAATACCGGGCTGATCCACCAATGACAACAGGCCTGATATCAAAATTGACTAAATAATTAATGTCACCCAGGCGTATTAGTTTTTCTTCAAGAACAGGTACCTTGTTGTTTTTGGCCTTTTCATATATCTCATCCAGCCAGGTATCAATAAATGGCAATACTTCGGAAATTTCCCTTCCTATTATTTCAGACGGTAATCCGTGATCCGTAAGGTAGCGTGTCATGGCATCATTGGAGAAGATAACATGATGCGCCTTGTCAGTAATAAAAAAAGCAAGGCCATCCACACTGCTAAATGCTGCGTCAAGTATACATTTTAGATCAGAAGTTGGCAATAACTCTTCATTTGAATTATTGCTAATTTCGGTTTCAACCTCTTGTAATTGTTTTAACAGGAGATCACGTTTTTTTAATAAGGTTATATTTTTTTCCTTTATCTCCATCTTTTCTTACGCAGCAACAGGGCATTTTTATCTGTATTTGGTCATAATTATTTTTTGTATTAATGAAATTACAAAAAAAATACCACAGCTATTAATTTTAGACGCATTAATATCGTTAATTCCGGTGATATTCCTCACCCATTCCGGGTATTGAGGCACACTCTGGCTGTAATAAGCCAGTGAAAGCCGGAATATCAGCCTATAAATGCTACTATATAAACGAGGAAACAGGTATGGCTAGTATGTTAAAAATTTATCTTAAACCTGAGGAAACCTATGGACAGCTCTTGTTTTTGACGAATGGTTGTTCCCGGTATGATAAATTTCCCTCCAAATGACTGTATAAAAAATGTGAGCGTGAGGTTGTCTCCAAGGTTGTAGTCGATGGAAGGACCGGCGTAATAGCCGTCAATTTCCGGATAATACATCAGGGCCATGCTGGCGTTAAACAAGGGTGTGATAGGATAACTAGCCTGGGCAAAAAGGGATAACTCTGTAAAAGCAAGGTTTTTCACGGATAAGGGTGTGGAATAATAACCGGCAAAACCGCTGACCGTGCGTTTATCAAACCGGCTGTACAATCCTTCAACCTGAATATGGAGGGAATTGTCGAAGGTATACCCGCCGCCCGTTGAAAGAAGAAATATCCCTGAAGTTTCCCGGGCATTTTCAACTGGATGTAAGTAATTTCCTTCCCCGGTAAAACTCATTCCCTTAATGTTGCCGGTCCAGCCAAAGCCAAGGGTATAATCCTCCTGATCTAATACACCCAACAGCACCTGTACATCATAATTGCCAATGTTGACCCGTCCAAGCATTGCCGCTGTTACTTTTTCATGTTCATCGAGTTTGGCTGCAATTTCCACGGTTGAAGTATAGCCTGGGTAATATTGAATTCTCAAGGCATCGCTGCCTGGTCGCTCGGGATAATCAAAATCAAAAAAAGAATATGCATTAAAGATGTCATTGGTATTCCATACAAAGCTTTGTCCCCAGTTGATACGCTGCCTGCCCAATGTAAGGTCAAAGTTGTTACGGGCATACCCCAGCCAGGCCCTGTCGATGGTGGAATTTAAAACAAAACTGTTTCCGGTAGCCAGATTCCATGCCATGTCCAGGTAACCCCTGTCAGAATCGACAGCCTCAGCCGAAGTAAACTCACCCATTCTGATTTGATCACCGTATAGCAGCCTGTTACGGAATTGTACGGAGGCGCTCAACCCCGATAGCCCATACCAGTGAAAGTTCAGCCTGTTGTGAATGAGATTATCTATCATCAGGAAATCCTTATTGTTATCAAAGGCTATGGCCGACTGAACACTGGAAAGATAGCCCCCAAATTCTACATTTTTAAAAGGTTTGTTTATACCATTTTCCTGTGAAAAAACAGTTTCTGAAATAACCAGAAATACAATAATTGAAAGTATTATCTGCTTCATAATTATCGCTTCTCATCTTTTAACACTTTCCCGTCTTCAATGGTAATTACCCGGTGTGCTTTTTTAACCACACGGGCATCATGAGTAGAAAAAATAAACGTGATTTTTTCTTCTTCATTCAGCCGTTCCATAATATCCAGCAAATTGGAAGTGCTCTTTGAGTCCAGGTTGGCAGTGGGCTCATCAGCAAGAATAAACTGGGGTTTTGAAGCCAGGGCCCTGGCCACGGCAACGCGTTGTTGCTGACCACCAGAGAGCTTTGCCGGACGGCTGTGCAGCCTGTCGCCTAATCCTACCTGGTTCAACAGGTCTATGGCGCGCTCCCGGCGCTCCTTTTTAGGACGTCCCTGCAATTGCATGATGAATTCCACATTTTCCAGGGCAGTAAGCACGGGTATTAAATTGTAGGCCTGAAACACAAACCCAATGTTGTGCAACCTGAAGTCAATAAGCTGTGAAGGTTTTAACTCACCCACATTGGTTTCTCCTACCCTGATTTCCCCTTTGGTAGGATTATCAAGCCCACCCAGCATGTTCAGCAGGGTGGTTTTTCCCGAACCGGAAGGGCCGACTATGGCAGAAAATTCACCCTTATCAAAAGAAAGATCAATGCCATCTACTGCGTGCACCTGTACTTCGGAATCATTGTATACTTTTTCCAGATTTTTAATGTCTATTACTTTCATGATAATATGGTTTTTAAGATTATTATTCAGTTCGTAAAGCTTCTGCGGGCCGGAGTTTCAATGCCCTGTAGGCCGGATACAATGCTGCAACAAAACCCGTAATGATAACCAGCAGGGTAACCACAACCACCTGATTGGGCTCAATGCTGGTATAAATGCGGGCATCGTAACCAAATGATTCAAGTCCCTGGCTGTATTGGCTCAGATCGATGCCCACATCGCCAACATAGTATGTCAGTGCCACCCCAAGTACAACACCAATAATACCCCCGGTAAGAGAGAGGAAGATGGTCTCGAGCACAACCATCCCAAAAACACGAAGGCGGTTCATGCCCACAGCCATAAGCATTCCCAGTTCTTTTACCCGTTCAAGAATAACCATCAGCATGGTATTGATAATCCCAAACAGCAAAGCAAAAAGGATAATGCCCATAAACAGGTACATATAAGTTGACATGGATTCGTTTATATAACCAAGATCGGGCATAATCTCTCCCCATGTAAGTACCTCCAGATCAGGATAAGCCTTGCTGAGGATTTTTTTCATGGGGTTGGTCAATTCATTTTCTGTGAGGTAAACAGCAATCTCATGACCAGCATTAGATGAAATGCTAAGGTATTGATGCAGATCCTCAGCCCTGACAAAGGCGTTCATTTCATCATAAGCTGTATTGCTGGTCCGGAAAATACCCACAACCCTGAAAGCGGCCCGCATCAAGGTACCTTCATTATCTGTAAGGGTAATCCTCACTTTTGAACGTACATCAACATTAAGTTTCTCAGCCAAAGCTTCACCTATGACAATAGGATCAGAGCGTGCGCCGCTGTCAAAATATGATCCGTCGATGATCTTTTCATGTATGTTTGTGACCTGGCTTTCATCTTCAGGATGGATGCCCATGAGTTTTATTCCCGAGCCGGTCTCGGCAGACATAATCATGGCCTGAACTATAACCCGGCTGCTGCTGGCCAGCACATCGGGTCTGTGTTGAATGGAATCCTTTATCTGATTAATGTCGTTGATATAATGCTGTAGCTCATTGGTGGCCATGTATTCCGGATGATGCAATTGTAGGTTGGACACTTCTGTACGGATAGCCGAGTTGATACGCTGATCAATCATACCAACTGTAAAGCCCATCGAAAAAACACCGGCAAGAACACCAATGGCAATAGCAACAATAATAACGGTGCTGCGTAATTTATTGCGCCAAATATTTCTCCATGATACTGATACTAACATAATGGTATTGTTTTAAAGTTATGCTCTAAGTGCGTTTACTACTCTCAGCCGGAGGATGCTTATTACCGGATACAAAGAGACGATGAGTGTTATAAGAAACACAACAAACACCTGGGAGTAAAAAATTCTTTCGTCCGCACTGAAAAACAGGGAGGGCTCAAAGCCGTATATTTCATACATTTCAGCCATTTTTTCAGGCAAAGGCACCGGATTTTTTTTCAGGGCCAGAATTATGGGAATGCTTCCAATAAATCCGGCAAGAACACCCAAAAAGCCAATGAATAAAGTTTCGAAAAGCAGCACAACAATCAGTTTTACCCGTTTCATCCCAACGGCAATCATCACTCCTAACTCACGGCCCCGTTCGGCCATCATCATAATCACAGTTCCCAGAATGCCAAACCCGATTACAATATAAAGGATGGCCTTCATAATGACTCCTCCCATGCGATCGCTTTCAATAACCTGTACGATTTCCGGGCTCATCTCATCCCACGACATAACTTCATACCGCCCTTCCAGCTTTTTTTCAAGGAGTGCCTGTACTTTTTCAACCTTGTGGTAGTCATCCACCATAACGATTAGTGAAGTAAGCCGGTTGGATGCTGAGAAAAATTCCTGGGCCTGGTCAAGGGTTACATACACGCCAAAGTTATTAAGGCGGGGAGCGGCAAATTTTAAAATGCCCCGTACCGGAAACAAACCGGCAGCACTGGCCCCATGATACCCCTGACTGATAAGCACCAGGGTATCACCAATTCCTACATTAAGGCTTTTGGCCAGGTTAATGGCGATGAGTAACCCGTCATCATTCTTCTCCAAAAATTCACCTTCATGCAGCCAGTGCGAGAGATTGGTCATCCGGTCTTCTATTTCCGGATCCACACCTATGATGGCCCCTCCTTTGGTATTGTCTCCATAAGATAAGAGGGTGAATGACTCCAGGCGGGGAACAGTGCGGGTAACCTCATTCACAGAACGGACCTCGCTGGCGAGATCATCCGAATATTCCAGGGTATTGTTAATGGATTTGTTATCCCAATAAGCCGTATCCTGCACCTGTATGTAACCAGAGTACATTTTTACGACATTGTCTATCATATTCTGGTAAGTACCTTCCTGAAGCGAGCCCATGAGGGTGGCCAGAACCACGGCAAAAAACACGGCTGATACTGTTATCAATGTTCTGGAACGGCTCCTCCAGAGGTTTTTCCATGCCATTATCAATAGTTTCATAATCTAAAATTTGTGTTATTTAATTTAGGATGAATGGTAATGCAAAAACGAAAACCATGGTACAATGATGACTGGTTAGCGGACTCGTTTCATGTTCTGCTGTGAAAAGAACCCATCCGAAATGGGCTCATTGAAGATCATGCTTTTTATTTCAATAATGGTTTTATGCCCGTTTTCATCTGCCGGAATTATTTCCATGTGGGTGGGCAGATTACGTCCACCTATATTCTGCACATCCGAAGAAGTGATGGTTCGTACCAGGTATCCATCTTCATCGTAGTATTCTGCTTTCAACTGCATATAAGCTTCTTCGGAAATCCATATAATGATCTTACCCCAGACCACTGCTGCATCTTCATGAGGTTGTAGCTCTATTTTATAACATTCATAACCCTGAATGCTTTCAGTCCCCAGCAAGCTATGATCATAATCTGTAACCAGTTCTGATTCCTGAAGCACATCTTCATTGGTCCAGTCGGAGCCCATCCACCCCTGCGACATCATGGAAGGCGGCAGCTTAATCATGCGCTGAATGGTAGGGTTCCAGTTCCACATCTCATTGCCAAGTTTAAGGAAAGTCTGTCCTTCTTCCCTGGCCGGAGCAGTTATCAGGGTAAGTGTTTTATCGCGTCCCTTGGACCAGTTTTTCATGGTAATTGTCCGTTCCCAGGTTGGCCGGATAATTTTCATATTCATGGTACTCTGGCTTGTTTTTTCACCCCGGAATTTCTGCTCTGCCTGGCGTATAATTTCTGTGGGATTCTGCCCGGAAAGTGAAAAGGACATTAAAATAAACATCGCGGTAAACAGGTTGATTCGTTTCATAGCTGATACTTTTAATTTTGTTTATTACAGTATTTGCGGATAATCTCTTGTTTTACCTCTACCATTGGGAACAGATCGGGTTTCATCACATAATCAATAGATATACCATCCATCAAAGCTCCAAATAGAAGCATTTCTGTTTTGGGATTTTCAAATCCCATCTGCTCGAAATAGTTAAAGAGCAATTCAGAAATGGATTGATAAAATTCTTCGATTTTGGGTTCTAAAAGGGAAAAAACAGTAGGCTGGAATGAAATGGAATAATACAATTTCCATAATTCCCGTTCCTCCTTTAGTATCCGGAACATTTCTTCAATAAAATATTTCAACTCATCAGCCTCAAGAACCCCATCTTTGTTGGTATCAAAGATGGATAGAATTTCGTCAATGCCCTGGTTTAATATCTCTAACAACAGGGCTTCTTTACTCTCAAAGTAATTGTAAATTAAGCCTTTGGAAATCTTTGCTTCCCTGGCTATGGTACTTATGCTGGTACTTTCATATCCCTTTTCAGCAAAAAGTTTCAATGCCGTATTTAATATCAGTTCTTTTTTTTCCTGCCTGATAAACTCATATTGTTCTTTTGTTCTTGGACTCATAGTTAAGTATGTTTATGAATGACCAGTCAGTCAATAAATGATTCAAAAAAAAATAACATCTTCTGCTATTTGAATTCTGTAAAACAGTATTTTTTTGAATGAACGGTCAGTCAAAGTTAAACACAATTTTTTTATTTTCAAATTTTTCTTATTTTTTTATAAAAACTTTCCGAAAAAATTATTGAATAAAGGCCAAAGCCAGCCATTCCGGAACAAGGAAAAAATAATCACCTAAGGTGATTTTCTGGTATTACGCCGGTTCATACACTCTAACCCAGTCGACTTCCATCACAGCTGGATGAGCGAGGTTAAGCCCTTCCTTATATATCCCTGAGCTTAACGCGAGGTACATAGGCTCCTGAGGAACACCCTGGGTTTGTTTGGCAACAGTAATGCCATTCAGTTTCCATTCAAGTGCGTTTTCTGTCCATTCCACGGAATAAATATAAAAATCGCCGTTATACCTGGTGGTTTTAATTTTATTCACCGATTTATGAATGGTAGGACTACCATTTTTCCAGAACTGATTAAATGTAAGCATATTATCGGCCCGGACAACATCAATATGTGGTACGCTTTTGTCGCCTACCATCCAGAAAGAATGGCTTACGGGAAAATTCTTGTTAAACTTGATTTTGGCTTCAAACCGCCCGAATTTTTGACGGAAACTATGCCCGGTATTCACAGTACCTGATGTGAAATCAAAGTCTTTCTCCAAAAAGCCATGAATTGGCTCCCATGATTTTCCTTTTACTTTTTCCTGACGGGTGTAAATCCTCAATTTTCCCTGATTGGTTTCCACGTTGTTTTCAGAAATCAGGTGATAATCACCGGATAAAGAATAGCAGTCTTTCATCAATTTATCGCCCCAGTAATAACGGGGTGTCCATCGATTCATATCCAGAGAATTATCAAAGTCTTCCGCAAACGACAGCTTCCAATTCCGGAAATCATCGTAACGTTTATGATCCTTATTTTTAAAATAAAATTTAAGCTCGGAATTTTCTTTTAACTGATGGTATTCATCCAGTTTCTTTTTCAGGTCGGATTGATTAAATTTCTGTTTACCTGACTGATTCATGTATTCTTTCACCTGGTTAAATTCAGGAGAAAACACATACCGCTCCAGTGATTCATAATTTTGAATGGTCTCTGAGCCATCCAGTTTCAGATAGTTTTTATATGGTTTTGACTCGCGGAAAGCAAAATACTCCCGGAAAGGTTTGGATTTATTCAGGTTATTAAACTCCTGCTCTTTTCTGAAGGCCTCAGTCTGATTGTACTTTTGCCCTTCAATATCCTTTCTTTCTTTTTTAAAAGCATCTGAGGTAACATACTTTTCCAGCTCCTGGTAAGCATCAAGCTTATCGGATCCTTCAATTTTTTCAAAATCCCGCAGGTAGGGTGATTGACTAAGTTTTCTGTAGTTCTTGAAGGCTTTTGACTTAACAAATGCCTTATCGTCCTCTCCTTTATTTAAGGCCTCCAGCTCCGGACTACCGGATATTTTTTGGTAGTCATCAAAGGCTTTATTATTAATGAATTTATAATAATTTTTTATGGCAGGATCTTTTTTCAGTCGCTGGTAATCCTGAAGGGCTTTAAATTGATCTGATTGTTCGAATTTCTTTTTAGGCGAAAGCAACATGTATTGCTTTTCTTTTTTAAATTCATCGGACTGAAGGTAAGCCTCCAACTCATAATAACGCATGAGTTCTTTCGAATCCTCCATCCGATTAAAATCTTCAAGGGCTTTGGATTTTTTTACCTTATAATAGGATTTAATATCCTTATTCTTTCGCTGCTGATTGTATTCCTGCTCTTTCTTAAATTCAGGAGTGTCCTTGAATTTTTGAGATTCAATTGCTTTTTTTTCTTTTTTAAACTCTTCAGAATTCACAAAAGAGTCCAGCTCCTGATAACGCTTTAATTGAACTGAATCCTGTGCGGAAAGGATTCGTTGATATTCAGCGCCAAGTTTAGCACGATCGGCTTCTATCTTTTCGGTTGAGGGTACCCAACCTAATACAATTCGTAAATTTGCCATGAATAAACTACATTTAACTTGCTAATTTGTCCCTTTTTACGTATAAAACTCCAAAAATGTTATTTCATTGCCTGTAAGATTGTGAATAAATGATGAAATTATAAAAAAAACTTTTGAAAAATGTAAAATAAGTGAAAACCATCAATTTTTCAGAGAAGTTGGAGTTTTTTCGTAATCATAAGGCATCATGAACCCTCCTTTAGGCATAATCCATGTATGTCCAGCCATATTGCTGTGGTATTTACCATTGATACGCTCGCCCCGCATTTCAAGCTTTTGAGCCGTAGTACGGGCCGGGGGGTACAATAAGCTAAAAGACAAAATATAAGTTTTATTTATTCCGGTTTCACCGGTTTTATGATTTGTTAATCGCCTGAACAGCTTCCACAAGCTCATTCCATGACTGATCCAACCCTGAAAGAAATTGCCTTCCCCTCTCAGTAAGTGCATAGTACTTCCTGGGCGGTCCCTGGGTTGATTCTTCCCACCGATAGCTCAATAACCCGGCGTTTTTCTGGCGGGTAAGTAAAGGATAGAGTGTCCCCTCAACAACAATTAGTTTGGATGATTTTAATTGATTGATAATATCGCTGGTATATGCATCGCCTTTTGCCAGAATGGTGAGGATACAATATTCCAGTATGCCTTTCCGCATCTGTGCTTTCACATTCTCTATATTCATAATTCCATTATTTACTTCATAAAACTTCTGCCCTAAATATTCTCACCAGCATTTTATCCGGTATTCATTTTTATGGTTTTTTGGATTTGGAAAAGTTGTTTTTAACATGTTCAAACTCTTCTTTCACAAAGTTCACCATATTGGATATGGTTACGGGCTCTCCGCGCATTTCAAGTTTCTGAGCGGTAGTGCGGGCTTCAGGTAATACAACCCAAAGCACAAGATAAACCAGCAATCCGACACCTGCACCAAAGAATGCCACAATAAAAAGGATTCGAAGAATTGTTGGATCCATGGCCCAATAAGCACCAAGCCCGCTACAAACTCCGCCAATTACGCGGTTATCCGGATCGCGGTACATCCTGCGATATCGACGATAGGTGGTATAAGTCTGCTGCTGGTAACCTGTATTATCATTACCGCCAAAATCATTGGGCTGCCCCATCACTTCAATGACTTGATTTACATCGTCTATGGTGACCACCTGTCGGTAACCAGTAAGCTTTTCATTTAATAACTCAGCAATGCGGGCCTCTACATCCTTGATTATCTCCTGGCGTTCTGCTTCTCCGGCCAAATGTTTCTCAAGAGTATAAAGATACTTGCTCAATAACGCATACGCATCTTCATCAATGTTAAACACAATACCATTCAGGTTAATATTTACTGTTTTTTTCATTTTCTATGATTTTATAAAATTATTTCTGTTTCCCGGGTAATTGAAATGGAAAATCATTGCCACGGCAATTACAAAATAGAAGTCCACCATAATATTTTAGTCTCATTATACATATAGAACCATTTAATACCATTTAAATGACATTACAAAGATATATAATAATTATATTACTATGCAATACATGGTACTAAAATTTTTTATATTTTTATTGACTCATAATCCCGAGTAATTATACTCCTGATATAACGTGATTTATATAATCATAAATGTTAAATTTATTTTTGGGAATAAAACTTTTTATTTTGAAAATGAATGGTAAATTATAATTTCGCCATTGATAACTTAAACAAACAATAGCATGAAGTTTACAGCATATACATTCGTGTTTTTAGCCGTTTTTCGAATGGCTTCAGCTCAGGAAAAAGTCCCGGTACTAACCCTGGAGAAAGGACAATCTTTTAACCGGGTAATAACCACCGAATCACAAGTGGAACAAACCGTTGACCAGGAAAAAAGAGAATCAATACTTCGTTTAACGAGTTATTCGAAATATGAGGTGATCGATGTCAATCCGTTGGGTTTTAGTCTGAAGGTGCATTACGACAGCCTAATCATGCATATTGAAACGAAAGATTTTAAAACTGTATATACTTCAGAAAGCAAAGATGAAAATGATCTTATGAAGGTTGTATTGTCGGAAATGACGGACAAACCATTTAAAATCACGGTAACTCCTCAGGGAAAAATCATAGAGACCCAGTACATGGAAGACATGTTTTCCACCATAGATGAAAAACTCAAGCGAGCCCACTTCGAAAAAAGAGAGAATACAAAAAGTTTGATGCGACAATACTTTGCCGGAAAAGGGTTTATCAGCAATTTTAATTTGATTAGTCATGTTCTGCCTGAGCATGCTGTGGTGGATAATGAAAAATGGATTATTGCTACAGATATTTATTCCAATTATGTAGGTATCAATAAAAACGAATACGAAATACAGGAAACTAACCCGGAAGAGATAATCATAAAGGGTTACGGGAAAATCACCACCGAACCCCATATAGCTCATATTCAACCCACTGGTTTACCTGTAGCTTATGATTTAAAAGGAGAAGCAAAATCTGAGCATGTTTTATCATCTGAAACTGGATGGGTGAAAAATGCCAAGATTGTACAAAAATTCGAGGGAGAAGAAATCACCAGGAAAACACCTCAAATGAAAGAAGATCTCATTATTTCATTGAAGGTTAAAACTACCATTAAGGTTGATGGCTATTAGTCCTTTGAACAAGTGCAAATGACATTCGAGTTGAACAGTTTTTCAAGGAATACGGCATTCGCTTTTTTTACACAGCACACCTGGCAGGTAACGAAGTGGAATATTATAAAGGAATTCCATAAAGAGGGAATGAATTTTATTATTGGCCTGCATTTACTTCCACAACTCAGAGCCTTTGCCAGAGAAAGGATAACAGGCAAAAGCCGCTATAAATATTGACAGTTCGAACAGCCGGTTTAAAAAGATATAATCTTATCTTTATCAGATTTTCTATGGAACTTTTAAAAAAAATGATTTAACTTAGGTAATAGTTTAT